>NZ_JAUBRP010000005.1:11929-168024 GCF_036701935.1 Microcoleus sp. M2_D5
CCTACAAAATATGGTTTCGTAGGGGCGGGTTCCACCAACCATAATCGCCCCAAACAAACAATCTCAAAAACCCGCCCCCACCCAACAAACAACCATCATTTAGATTGGGGAATTGAATGCAAATATCAGGTTAATGTGAATTCTTCGCGGTGTGGGAACGGGTCGATCTAAATTGCTGGTAATCGTTACATATTTTTAGTGGAACCCACCCCTACAAAATATGGTTTCGTAGGGGCGGGTTCCACCAACCATAATCGCCCCAAACAAACAATCTCAAAAACCCGCCCTCGCCCAACAAACAATCATCAGTAATTGACCGAAGATGATATCAGCGGCATCCCAAAGAATCGCGAGTAGAAATCCCTGTTTTAGAATTAATCCCGGTAGCCTTTGTGCACAATTCTTTAACTTGCGAGCCGTCCATAATTGCATCAGTAAAGTCAGCACCGGTGATATCAGCTCCATCAAAAGTAGAACGCAGCAAAATTGTTTCTGCTAATATTGCATCGCTTAAATCTGCCTTAGTAAATTTAACTTGATCTATCATGGCATTAGTTAAATTGGCTCCGTGCAAATTCGCCTCAGTCATCACCGAAGCGCTCATAATTGCTCCCCGCAAATCGGCATTAGAAAAATTAGTCAAGTCCATATTAGCGTTAGAAAACTCAGCGGCCCGCAGCATTTGACCGGAAAAATCGCGTCTTGTCAGTTCGGCGTTGCTAAAGGACAGCGGAGGAGCGTAATATTTAGATTGAGCCAGCGCAGGCCGCGGGAGGATGAAGATAGTTAGCGCGAATAGGAATGCCGCTAGTTGCCGGAGTTTCATAAGTCTGATATTCTTGCAAGGTGGGTATTTCGTAGTGTATCCCGAACTTGGGTCGATCGACTAAACAGTTACAATCTTAATAAATAGTAATGGAGATGGAAAAAAAGATATGCTAAGTTTTTTCTTAACTTGGATAGTAGCAGCGGTTTCGCTGGTCATTACCGCTAACATTGTACCAGGTATGGCGGTGGTTAGCTTTCCGGCGGCGATGCTGGCTGCTGTTGTTATCGGATTGGTGAACGCAGTTGTCAAACCGATTATTACATTGCTGACGCTTCCTTTGACCATTATTACTTTAGGTTTGTTTTTATTCGTTGTGAATGCAATTTCGCTTTCCCTGGCTTCCTGGTTAGCGAGTGTGTTCAGTATCGGCTTTGTGGTTAACGGTTTTTGGCCGGCTTTGGTGGGTTCCATTGTGTTGTCATTCGTTTCTGGGTTAATCGGTCGATTTGTGAATGCCAATACTTTGGCTCAGTAATACATTATCCCAGATACTCGATCGGGCAAACTGCAACCGCTACTGTTACCGCAGAACCCGCCCTCACCCCTCCTTGTGAAAGGGGGGGATTTTTAGCGCGAAATATTTGTTTAGGGACTAAAAGCCTTTGCTGGGCGGGCTCTATGCCCACCCCACAAGCAGATTCACTCTTTGTGGAACAGGCATCTTGCCTGTTGTTGAGAATGGTATGGGCGGGCTCTATGCCCACCCCACAAGCAGATTCACTCTTTGTGGAACAGGCATCTTGCCTGTTCTTGAGAATGGTACAAGATATCAGTTCGATCGCACAAAGTGCAGCAGCTTCTGCTACACTGGGCGTCCCGACTTGTTTGACTACAATATTTGAAGGATTGGGGACTTCTACGGAACTTAAAATGTCAGCCGCAAAGGTTTGTAACGGCCAATTTCGCGCTTGACAAAGTTCCAGCAAGCCGACTTCACCTGATTTAGTGTCTATTGTAGCAATACCTGCGATCGCACTTTCGGCTAAATGATAAGCACGGCATACTTGTTTAATCGCAGTTTCGATTAATTCTCGCCCTGTTCCGCGTTCGCAACCTATCCCTACCCACAACACTCTCGGATGCCACTGAACCTTTGGCAAAGCAGATTCCGGCGAAAATCTTCTCTGCGTGAAACTAATCCAAATTCGGGCTTTGATAGTTGATAAATTTTCACCCTCCCAATACAAAGAATGTTTTTCTGGCAGACTGTTTTGCCACAAAGTAGAACCAACTTCTTGAATTACTTCGACAGTTTCCCCTCTAGCAATAGCCGCCGCCACTCCTTTCCAGTCACCTTCGCCCCGCCTCCAACCGCGGGGAATCTCTAGCATATCTAAAGTAAATTCATCGCTCATTATTCAGTTATCTATTCTGTAGTTTCACTGCAATCGCCATGTAAAAAAAAAATTAACAATTTGTTTATTGAAATTTTTGGTATAATTGTAGCATAAACTACAAACAGCTCGATATTTAAGATGGTAAAACTAAATCAGTTACTGTTAGAGTTTGAAAGCAACATCAAATGGGAAGGAGTGACAAAAGAATGGATAGACCGCCGGGAAAGTTGGGTTAGCGATGTGGCAGCATCAGTTAACCTGACATATCTAGCAGAATTGCTAGTTGAACTGGAATATCACTTGAAGTGGGAATCGGTGGATATTCAGTGGCAACAGCGTCGAGACAGTTGGGTAGAAGAATGTCTTGGAGCATCGATTGTTCAAGAAGTATCAAGTTTATTGCTAGAACTTGAAACTAATACAAATTGGGAAGCGATGACCGATGAATGGCAGGAAAATCGCGACCAATGGGTACAGCAAATGAACAACTTTAATGAGTAGTTTCGAGGATTCAGAGCCTGTATATATGCGTTTTCAGACTATAAAATTTCCTCATGACTAATCACTAATTATTCATCTTTCTGCAAAACCCAATTCACAAAAATATCAGCGATTCCTTCAGCCATTTCCTGCATTTGCTGCCGAGAAGCATTCGGCTTCATAATCGTATTTTGACTGAAGGGCGCGACTGCAAACATTCCCAAAAATACCTGAGCCGTTTCCCAAAAAGCCTCAGCCACATAGCTCATTATAAAAAACCAACATTCTCCATCAATAAAATTTGTACAAAAATAGCACAAACTGCAAACAAGACAAAATTTAATATGGTAGAACTAAACCAATTACTGTTAGAGTTTCAAGCCCACCTAAACGGGGACGCAGTGACTGAAGAATGGAAAGAACGTCGCGACTGTTGGATGAGCGAGGTATCAGCAGCAAGTGACGAACAACACCTAGCAAAATTGCTAGTTGAATTAGAATCAAATTTTCAGCGAGAAGCGGTACAAAGTCTCTGGAAAATGATCCGTAAAAGTTGGGTAGAAGAATGTCATGTAGCATCGACTCTGGAAGAAGTATCAAGTCTATTGCTAGAACTTGAAAGCAATACAACCTGGGAAGTAGTGACGGATGAATGGCTGGATAATCGGGAGAAGTGGGTGCAAAAGATGTACGAGTTTATAGAGTAATTGGGGATTGGGGATGGGTGACGGGTTATTGGTTGTAACCAATAACCAATAACCAATAAATAACCAATAACTAATAACTAATGACTAATTATTGATCTTTCTGTAAAACCCCATTCAGAAAAATATCAGCAAGTCCTTCGGCCATTTCCTGCATTTCCTGCACAGAAGCATTCGGCTCCATAATCGTATTTTGACTGAAACCCGCGACTGCAAACATTCCTAAAAATACCTGAGCGACAATCTTCGGATTCATCTTCCGATAAACTCCTTTTTCCATCGCCGTTTCAAAAAAAGCCTCAGCCACATCACTCATTTTTCCGATGACTTCCAACTGAATTCTGTCGCGCAAATCCGGGTGAAACTGCGCCTCCAAAAAACACACCCGCATCATGTCGCTATTCTCCCGGATATTCAGCATCCGCCGCCGCATCACCTGAGCCACGGCTTTGTAACTGCCCATCTCGCTTAATTCAGTCAGCAAATCCGTCAGCAACTCCACCCATCCTTCCGTCGCCACCTCAATCAAAATCGCTTTTTTATTATCAAAATGCCGAAATAGCGTACCCTCTGCCACCCCAGCCGCTGCTGCTAAATCGCGAGTTGTCGTCCCGTCGTATCCGCTGCGGGCAAACAACCGCTGAGCGGCTTGTAAAATCCGCTTCTTGGTTTCTGTTTCAGAAGGAGGAGACTGATTAAAAATTCGCATGGCTTTGCAATCGGTAATTGGCGACTTGGAACTACGGGTTCGGGACTGAAAAACTAAATTATGTTAAGTTTTAAGTTGTGCGTGACTTTAATCTTAAACTGGAAGTGACGCAACATTTCGCTTATGGCCCTAAAAATCTTTATGCTTTTTAAGCATCTCTTGTTATTCGGCATAAACTTCTTGCCGTTTGACAATCCAAAATCTAAAATCTAAAATCTAAAATCCCATGACCCTTTTTGAGATTTGCTGTATCAGCCTAACATCTGGGGCGCAACAGATCGCTGATGCCTCCAAAAATCTTTATCCTGAGAAAAGAATCTCTGGCCGCCGAGCGCAAACATTTTTTGTTTGACAATCCAAAATCTAAAATCTAAAATCTAAAATCGAATGACCCCGCAGTTCCAAAAACCCCGTGAAGCGAAGCTATCCCCTAGGGAATCGCCCGTGAGCCAAACTCGATTCATTGCCTCCCTGCTGGCCGCTGTACTGCTGTGGTGGGGAGTTTCCCCCGAAATAGCCCTTGCCCGCCCCAACCCTGCTAGCGGCTCCCAAGCAGTCTCTGTTCAACCGTCGCTCGATCGAGTAATCAGCCAAGTCAGCGAATTTAAGCTCGACAACGGCATGAAATTCATCGTACTCGAAAGGCCCAGAGCGCCCGTAGCATCGTTTCTGATTCACGCCGATGTCGGCGGCGCAAACGAACCCGACGGCCAAACCGGAGTCGCTCACTATCTCGAACATTTAGCCTTCAAAGGCACGCCAAAAATCGGCACTACCGACTACCAAGCCGAAAAGCCGCTGCTAGAAAAACAAGACCAACTCTTCGAGCAAATGCAAGCAGCCAAGGCCAGCGGCAAAACTGAAGAAGTCGCCCAATTAAAAGCAGAATTTGACAAAGTTGAAGCCGAAGCGTCGCAATTTGTCAAGCGCAATGAACTGGGCAAAATAGTCGAACAAGCAGGCGGAGTCGGACTAAATGCCGCTACTTCCACCGACGCTACGATGTATTTTTACAGCCTGCCAGCTAATAAGTTAGAAATGTGGATGTCGCTGGAATCAGAGCGATTTCTAGAACCAGTATTTCGGGAATTTTACAAAGAAAAACAGGTAATTTTAGAAGAGCGCAGGCTGCGAACCGAGAATTCTCCGATCGGACAAATGGTTGAAGCTTTTGCCAACAAAGCTTTCTCTGTTCATCCCTACCGCCGCCCCGTAATTGGCTACACTGAAGACATTAAAAACCTCACCCGCAGCAACGTGCAGAAGTTTTTCGATACTCACTATGTCCCCAGCAAGCTGACTGTGGCGGTGGTAGGAGACGTGAAAGCTTCGGATGTGAAGCGACTCGCTCAAATTTATTTCGGCCGCTACAAGGCTTCACCAGCCCCTCCAGAATTGCAGATTGTCGAACCTCCCCAAACGCAAACTAAGGAAGTGACGCTGCAATTAAAAACGCAACCTTGGTATTTGGAAGGATACCACAAACCGGCGATGAATCATCCCGACAATGCGGTTTATGAAATGATTGGTTCTTTGCTCAGCGATGGCCGCACTTCTCGGCTCTACAAATCTTTGGTAGAACAACAGCAATTGGCGCTGGCTGCTCAAGGTTTCAGCGGTTATCCGGGGGAAAAGTATCCGAATTTGATGTTATTTTACGCTCAAACTGCTCCGGGCCGCACGGTTGATGAAGTAGCCTCCGCTTTGAGGAAGGAAATCGATCGCCTGAAAACTGAGCCGGTTTCTGATTTGGAATTGGAGCGAGTGAAAACTCAGGCGAGAGCCGATTTGTTGCGATCGCTCAATTCTAATATGGGCATGGCATTTTCGCTGGTGGACTATCAAGTAAACACCGGTTCGTGGCGAAATTTGTTTAAGGAATTGGATGCGATCGCGGCTGTTACTCCCGCTGACATTCAGCGTGTCTCTCAAGCAACTTTCCGCCCGGAAAATCGCACGATTGGTAAGCTTTTGCCGCTGTAATCAGAAGGTTCGGCAACGGATTCTGTAACGGATGTAACGGATGTCAGTTCGATGTCCGGCGGAAGAAGGAAGAAGGAAGAAGGAAGAGGGAATAAACACTCGTTTCCAGGCTCTGCCTGGGAACGCATATCGGCGAGGCTCTGCCTCGAATTGTCAACTTAGAAAACCTTGGAGAAAGAATGAAAAAAACTAAATTGAGACTGAAAAAAGTAAAGTTATTTCTGCTATCGCTGTGCTTTTTTACTGTTTCACTGGGCACGTTTAATTTGTTACCGTCCTTTGCGGCGGCACCCAAACACTACGACGAATTAACATTTCCCCCGCTGTCGGAAATTAAACTGCCTAAATATACTCGCTTCGAGCTGAAAAATGGTATCCGGGTGTATCTTATGGAAGACCGGGAACTCCCGTTAGTCGGGGGAACGGCGCTATTTCGCACGGGCGAGCGTTTTGAACCTGCCGATAAAATTGGATTGGGAGGTTTGACGGGAGAAGTGATGCGAACTGGCGGTACGAGCCGGCATACTGCTGATGAATTAAATCAGTTGCTAGAACAGCGAGCAGCTTCGGTAGAAACGGGGATTGATGTTGCTTCTGGTACGGCTAATTTTAGTGCTTTAGCTGAAGATTTGGAACCCGTGTTTGACTTATTTGCGGAAGTGATTCGGGAGCCAATATTTGCTCAGGAAAAGTTAGATTTAGCGAAGAACCAAACTCAAGGTGCGATCGCCCGCCGCAATGACGATCCTGACGATATTACCGGCCGCGAGTTTCAAAAGTTAGTTTATGGCGATCGCAGTCCTTACGCGCGCACGGTAGAATACAAAACCCTCGCCAATATTTCCCGCGACGATGTGGTGAGTTTCTATCAGAAATATTTCCATCCCAAGAATATGATTTTGGGTATTGCTGGCGATTTTGATACAGCTAAAATGCGATCGCAGATCGAGGAAAAATTCGGCAACTGGGAACCGAATCAAAGTGCAGAAGTGCCTGCACTACCAGCGGTATCGCCAGCAAAGGACGGCGGCATATTTTTGGTAAATCAGCCGCAATTAAGTCAAAGTTACGTGCAAATGGGACATTTGGGCGGAATGCTCAGCAGTCCAGATTACGGTGCTTTGGACGTGATGAACGGGGTTCTCAACGGTTTCGGCGGTCGTTTGTTTAATAACGTGCGATCGCGCCAAGGCTTAGCTTATTCAGTATACGCGGCTTGGAGTCCGAGATATGACTATCCGGGGGTGTTTGTCGCAGGAGGGCAAACGCGATCGGATGCCACCGTACCGTTTATCCAGGCAATTCGCGCCGAGATCGATCGTATCCGCACCGAACCAATTACCCCGGAAGAATTAGCTTTTGCTAAAGATTCCACCCTAAATTCTTTCATCTTCAAATTTGAAAATCCCAGTCAAACTTTGTCGCGATTAATTCGCTACGAATACTACGGTTATCCCGAAGATTTCATTTTTCGCTACCGCCGCAGCATCGAAGCAGCAACAATTGCCGACGTGCAGCGCGTAGCAAAGACTTACTTGAAACCGGAGAATCTGGTAACATTAGTAGTGGGAAATACGGAGGCAATTCAACCGCCGTTATCGAGTTTGGGAACTTCGGTCAAAGTGCAATCTGTTGATATCACAATTCCCTCGGCGACTTAATTTATTTGTGATTGTGAGTCGCAGGTGCGGGTAAGGACACGGCAATGCCGTGTCCCTCCTCTGTGCCGCACAATCCTCAACTAAAAATCAATACTCAAAGGCGCTCTCGGAAACGGAATCACATCCCGAATATTCCCCATTCCCGTCATAAACTGCACTAACCGCTCAAACCCCAAACCAAAGCCAGCATGAGGCACAGTACCGTAGCGGCGCAAATCCAAATACCACCACAATTCCTCCTTATTCATACCCTGCGCTTCCATGCGCCGCTCCAACACATCCAGCCTTTCTTCCCGCTGCGAACCGCCGATTATTTCCCCAATATTAGGAGCCAAAACATCCATTGCTCGCACCGTTTTTTCGTCCTCATTTAAACGCATATAAAATGCTTTAATTCCGACAGGATAGTCGCTGACAATTGTCGGCTTTTTAAACAACTCCTCAGCCAAATAACGCTCGTGTTCCGACTGCAAATCCAAGCCCCAACTTACCGGAAAATCAAACTTTTTGTCTGCTTTTTCCAAAAGTGCGATCGCCTCAGTATAAGTAATCCGCTCGAACTGATTATTAATGATATTTTCAGCAGTAGCCAAAACCGTTTTGTCAATGCGCTCGTTGAAAAACTCCATATCTTCCGGGCATTGTTCCAAAACGTATTTAAAAATATACTTTAAAAACGCCTCAGCCAAATCCATATCTCCCTGCAAATCGCAGAAAGCCATCTCCGGTTCAATCATCCAAAACTCAGCCAAATGCCGCGAAGTATTAGAATTTTCCGCTCGAAAAGTAGGGCCAAAAGTGTAAACATTGCCAAAAGCCATCGCCATAACTTCCGCTTCCAACTGGCCGCTAACTGTTAAATAGGCGCGCTTTCCAAAAAAATCTTTAGCATAATCAACCTCTTGCGAATCAGTGCGCGGCACATTCTTTAAATCAAAATTAGTAACAGCGAACATTTCCCCCGCACCTTCGCAGTCGCTAGCAGCAATAATCGGAGTATGAACCCACAAAAAACCGCGTTCTTGAAAAAATTGGTGTACCGCCGCCGAACAAGCATTGCGGACTCGAAAGACAGCACCGTGGGTGTTTGTGCGCGGGCGCAAATGCGCGATTGTCCGCAAAAATTCAAAGGAATGGCGCTTTTTTTGCAGCGGGTAAGTTTGCGGGTCTGCATCGCCGTAAACTTGTACTTGTGAAGCTTTCAACTCAATTCGCTGTCCTTTTGCTGGAGACGCTACCAGCACACCCGACACTTCTAAAGATGCACCTGTATTCAGTTGTTTCAGTACATTTTCAAAATCTGGCAAATCGGAATTTATGACTACTTGCAAGTTAGCCATCGCCGAACCGTCGTTAACTTCGACAAAGGCAAAATCTTTCAATTCGCGCTTAGTGCGAACCCAGCCTTGAACAGTTACAGTTTCGTCGGGTTCACCAGCGCGCAAAATTGCTGCAATTCGTTGATTTGTCATAATATCCACTCCTGTTTATTTAATATTTTGCACCATATTTCTCTCTTTTATCTTCCTCTGCGCCCTCTGCGCCCTCTGCGGTAAATAAAAAAATCCCAAATTCTAACTCCCAACATCCTTCAACCTGCATAGGATTTCAAAATCCAACCGATCAAAATGCCGAGTCCTCCAAAGCGAACTGCTTGCCAAAAAGGTTGTTTTATGCTTCCCCAAGAAAACAGGCTGCTTTCTAAATTCAACTCGATAGTTTCCAATTCTTGCTCAATTTCCCGCAATTCTTTTTTGAGTTGGGGCAAGGGATTTTGGCGTTTAGACTGGCGGATTTCTTCGCGCCGATGGCCGAGTTCTACTTGGCGCTGTCGATCGACCTGAATTTGAGTGTACCGTTCTTTGACTGCCGCGAGCGCTCGCTCAACTGCTGCGATCGCTTGAACAAACTCACTTTCTTGCTCTTCGGGATTTAACTCTGACGGCTGTTGAGGCATTTCGATCTGCAAATCTGACAATAATAATAAAAAAAACCGATTTCCAATTAAGTTGTTATTATATGCAGTATATTTTTAAAATTCTGAAACGGCAGCCAAATCCGTATAATTGCCAATTATGCTTGAAACTACACAAACAACCCAAACTGTCAACCTCAACGAGCTGAGCACGGTAGAACTAGCCCAAGCTCTAGCCGCGCGCCTCGCCATCCACGAAAAAGATTGGCACCGCCTCAAAGCCAACCGTTCCGCGCGGGCCGGAGAGCAAGCTGCGGCCGCTTTGGTCTTTTTGCTCAAAAAACAGCCAGAAGAAGCTCTCCCGCGCTTACAACAAGCTGCAGGATGGCTGGATCGATCGATATCTGCTCCTCCCTGTCCCACCCACGGCAAATGATTTTGAGTTTTGATTCTGGAGTTTTGGCTTGAGTAGTTGCTCAAAACTTAGACAATCGCGCCGCTCTATCGAGCAGCGCGATTGTGAGTTCAAAAGATTTATACTTTTTTAACTCAAAACTCACATTTTGCATTACGATCAGCTATCAATAGCCATAGCGTTCAAATTCTCACTGCAAACTTCTGTCCGGGAACGAAAAAATTTCCAGGTATAGCTGAGGTGAAAACTGCTGCTTTCATAGCGGTGCTAGCGCAACCCCGGCAGCCGATAGCGACTCGGAAGTTCTTTGCACAGCCGTAACTCGGTACCTTGAGAATTCCACTCAACCCGATCGAATATTTGGTAAAGAATAAACAACCCCCTACCGCATTCCTGTTCCACATGGGGCAGTCCAGAGTCATCTGCAACCTCCTCTGCGAGGAGATTGTCGCAATCATCGGTATAAAGGTTGCAACTGCAAGGAGCCTTAAAGCCAGAACCTTCATCCGATATCACCCACCAATATTGGTTTTGGACGATCGAAAAACGGACTCCAACAGTTTTACCGGGATCTAATTTGTTTCCATGCTTAGCAGCATTTACCAAAGCTTCTTGAAGCCCCAACCGCAATTGGGCTTGCCAGATTTCTGGCACCTCTGCTAGGAGCAGATCCAAAATAGGACAAAGGTATAGGGTAGAAGCGAAGCTAATAGTAATCCAATTGCGTCCGACGGGACGAGGTGAAATAGCAATCACTCAGAAAACTCCCTAACTTTCAGGTGGATAAAGTTCACACCCTGCATAGTTGGCTCCCTAGTATTCAAAATGCTAATTAATTGAGCGGCGCAGCTCTACTTATATCTTAGAGTATCCAAGCAATTAAGAACAGCAAACCACGTCACAAAATATTCAGCGATTCTGAGAAACTTCTGCAGAGAACCATCAGTAATTTTACTTATAAGTTCTCCCACCTGCGAAATTTTGATCTCAGCTTTTGCCAGCTAGCAACCAAACGACTAGCTGCATCTTCGAAGCCGTCAACACCTCTTGAACAAACGATCCCCACCTGGAAAAGCTCTCCAATAACTATAAAAAAGTCGATCCCTTCACCCTCGCCCATCAGGTTCGACCCTCGCAGCCCCTAGGCAAGCGCCATCGCCTAGAACTTGCTTTTGCCGCTAAACAGCAAAATCATCATACCTAGGTATGTTGCAGCCAAAACCCAATTTATTATCCAAAATGCGATCGGGTCAAATATCTCCCATTGCTGCGCCCCTCACAAAATCAATATTCGTTACAAAACTTATTAATTCTGAGTGCGTGAGAACCCGATATCTCAACTCGCCCAAATTGACCAATCCTTTGCTGGCGCAACTTCTGCTCCTTGGTAAAACTATATAAATCTGAATGTCGCGATACAATAGTTAAAGTAAATAATTATTTCTTTACACTATGCAAACAACCCCAGCCATCACCGCAGCCCCCATAGCTGGCACTTACTGGCAGTGGCGAGGGCATTCAGTATACTACGTTCGATCCAGCGATCGGCATCCAGAACGCCCTCCCCTGCTGTTAATTCACGGTTTTGGCGCTTCCACAGACCACTGGCGCAAAAATATCAGCGGCCTGAGCAAAGACTTTGAAGTGTGGGCGATCGACCTTTTGGGATTCGGGCGATCGGCAAAACCCGAATTACAGTACAGCGGCGACCTCTGGCGCGACCAACTCCACGACTTTATCACCAACATCATCGGCCGGCCCGCCGTACTAGCCGGCAACTCCCTCGGAGGCTACGCCGCCTTGTGTGTAGCAGCCGGACGCCCCGAATCAGCAGCCGGACTCATATTAATCAACAGCGCCGGCCCCTTCAGCGAACCGCAGCCCGCACCCGAAGCCCCGCCCTTGCAAAAAGCCATATCTGCGGTAGCTAAAACCTTATTTCAGCAAGATTGGGCAAGTTTTTTGCTGTTCCAGTACGTGCGCCAGCGATCGACAATTCGGAAAACCCTAGAAAAAGTTTATCTCGACCAAAGCGCCGTCACAGACCAATTAGTAGAAGAAATATACCTTCCCTCCTGCGATCCCGGTGCCCCCAAAGTATTCGCCTCCGTATTCCGAACACCCCAAGGCGAAAAAATTGACGTATTACTTAGTCAATTAACCTGCCCGTTGCTAATGCTGTGGGGAGAAGGCGATCCGTGGATGAATTCCACAGAAAGAAGCGCCAAATTTCGCAAACACTATCCGCAGTTAACAGAACACTTTATCAAAGCCGGTCACTGTCCTCACGACGAAGTACCAGAACAGATAAACGAACTGATTCGCGCATGGATAATTGACAAGGGCATAGGGCATGGGGCATAGGGCATGGGGTATGGGTTACTGGTTATTGGTTATTAGAACGAACAAGTAACATAGGACAAATAACCAATAATCAATAACCAATTACCAATGACTGATGACTAATGACTAACCCTCTGCTGTCACTTTCGGTAGAGATGATTATCCTACTCCTATTCTAATTAAAGTAGGGTGCGTCGCCGCCAGAATTCTGATTGTTGACGACTATCAATGAGCGACGCACCATACCGCTATACTCTCGCCAGAAGTGACAAAAGAGAGCTAATGACTGATGACTTCATTTAACTTTCGGGTTAATCTCAACTTACATATTCTGAGGAGACGGAAACAATGATCCGCAAAAAGACTCGCCGCAATTTTATATTGAGCAGTATAGCTGTTGCCAGCGGCATTGCAGGCGCTAAGGCGATCGAACAGCAGGATCGGGAAATCATAGCCGCACCCAATAACCAGGCGGCCGCCACAGTAAAAATGCCAGAACGACTGTTAGGCAACACCGGCGTGAAAGTGCCGATTTTCGGTTTGGGGGGGGCAGGACAAACACCGCTGTCGCAGCCGGGAAGAGAAGCAGAAGCAGCGGTGCAAATTGAACGGGCGATCGAACTAGGCATTAGCTATTTTGACACGGCGGCCGACTACGGGCCCAGCGAAGAAAACTTAGGCAAAGTTTTGCCACCATATCGAGATCGCCTATTCCTAGCCACAAAAACCGCCGCCAGAGACAGAGACGGCGCGTGGAGAGACTTAGAGCGATCGCTCAAAAGATTGAAAACCGATCGGCTAGACTTGTGGCAACTCCACCACGTCTCATTCCAAACAGAATTAGACCAAATTTTCAGTACCAAAGGAGCAATAAAAGCGATCGAAGAAGCCAAACAGCAAAAAATAATTCGTTTTTCCGGCATCACCGGACACCACGAACCAGCCATCATTGCTGCAGGCTTGGAGCGCTATCCTTTCGACACAACATTAATCTGCCTCAACGCCGCCGAAAAACATCACCCGCGCTCCTTTGTTACCAGCGCTTTACCAGTGGCCAAAGCCAAAAACATCGGCGTCATAGCCATGAAAATACCAGCTTACGGCAAATTATTTCAGAACGGTGTTTTAGATGGAATGCACCAAGCAATGGGCTACACGCTTTCACTTCCCGGCGTGCACTGCTGCGTCATCGCCGCCGAGTCAGTAAAGCAATTAGAAGAAAACTTAAAAGTCGCCCAAGCATTCAAACCCCTGAACCCAACAGAAATGGCAGCACTTGAAAAACGCACCGCCGCCGCTTGGCAAGAAAATACATTTTTCCGACAGTGGACTTAAGATATCAACTCCAAAATTCCCTTTTTCATCTGTGTTTATTTTAGTGTTTTTATTGTGTCGCGGGCGTCCCGCCCGCGGTCTCAAATCCACGCTTCCTCGGAATTATTCATCACTCTTATCTCCCTCTGTCTTCTCTGCGTTCTCTGTGGTTAAATCCTTCCGATCCAACCGGAAACGATATGAATCATAGTTTTGTATGAAAACTCAAGTCCTCACTACGAACCTACAACGTTTATGTTACCAAACTTGATATCATCTGCGGTGAAAATACCTCAAATCACAAAACAAGGCGAGCGGGTTGGCTCGCCTTGTTTTTTATCATAAAAAATGCACTTTGTCAACAGCAAAGAGCTACTTTTTTTTCCGTTTAGCCTTATCTAACCGCCTGCGATCGCGCCACTCAACAGAAGTCAAATAAGCGACCCCGCCAGTCACCGTCACCAGTAGTACAAAGGCCACTAAAACGAGAAAATTAGCAATCGAAAATTCCACAACCCCTCTTCCTCTGATTTTACATTTTATACCTTCGATTTTAGAGGAAAAATGTTAACAATTAACAGTTGAATTTAGACGGCTAACTGTTAACTGTTAACACTCCCTTCAAACTGCTGGCAACTCTGACAAAATGGTAAACCTCACATGATTAATTGCCAGACTTCCCACGGAAACCTCTTCCTTATTTAAAGGAAGACCGCCGCTAGTGAGACTTTGAAACCGAATTCCTTTGCCAATTTCTACGTGATACCAAGCCAAACCCATAAAAAATCGCAACGGATAAGGGCCTCTGTCTTGAATATCATCAGGATTAGATTCCATCGGCACCCAGCCAAAACCCGGAATGTAAAATTCCAGCCAAACGTGATTGAAATCCGGCTCTAGCGACACACCTTTTCTGTCACCAAAAGCGGGGCACTTGTAGCGGCCGATAGTGCGGCAAGCAATTCCGTTTAACCTAGCCAAAGCTAACAAAAGTCCCACGTATTCGCCGCAGGAACCGATACCGCGACGCAGCACAATATCGGGAGTGTCAATGTGAGGTCTAATTCCGTAAGAAAGTTGATCGTAAACAAAATTACGAATGCTCAGCAATTGCCTGAGAATGTTAGTTTCCGAGCCAATGGCAGCCACAGCAGCCGATCGCACAATCTCCGTATCCATCGCCAAATTGTCATTATCCACCAAATACTTAGCTGCAAACTCCGGCGACAGCTTCGGAATCTTTTCGACATCCCTAGGTGACAACTGATACTTAATCGATCGAACTTCTAACAAAGCCTTCCAGCCAAAAATTCGGCGTTCCCCCTTAAGCAGGCGATCGAACTTAAACACCGCCACCCGTTCCCCTTCTTGAATTTCCTCAGTAAAAGGCATTCCAATCGGCGTAATTTTCCTAACCTTTTGCCGGTGAGTTTGCGAAGGCAAAGCAATCCGCCACTCCAAATTTTCGATTTCTACCTCATCGAGAGGAGACAGTTCCTCCACATAAGACATTTCCATCAAAAAACCGTTTGACAAAGCGTAGCGATCGGCTTCATTGTAGTGAAAAGACAAAGGCTGAATAAAAGTGCGATCGCGCTTCGTCAACTGAAAAGGATCTTCCGAATTCGGGTCATCCCGGATGTAAAGTTCATCCCCGGCATAAGCCACGTACAGAACCTCCTCCCCGGTTTCGGAATCCTTGTGAAAAGCCAAACCAGAAGGCGACTCAAACGGAGTCAAAACGCTAAATTTAATGTCTCCAGTTCCCCGTTCCAAACAGTAAACAGTTTGCTCAGTCTTGTCGCAAACCCAAATTTCCTCATCCCGGACTGTGATATTTTCTACCCCAATACCGGGGGCGTAAAACCGAGTAATTTCTCTACCATTTTTCAGGTCAAAAACCAAAATAGAGCTCAATCTCTGGCAAGTCACATAAAGCGTAGATTTCCAAACAGCAATCCCGTCAGCAGCATAAGAAAGCGAAACAAAATGTTCCGGTTTGAGTTCAGCGATCGCCCCGTCCCGAACTGCGCCCCGACAGCAACAAATATCCTCATCCCGCGCAAACCAGAGAGTATCTTCCGAAATAGCCAGCCCCGTTGCGCCGGCAAACTTAGCCGTTTGATAAGGATTCAAAACAGTAGTGTTGTCACTTTCTCGATCGATCTCCAATAGCAGCCCTTCGGCGCGATCGACAGCGAACAACCTATTTCCTAAAAAAGCAATGCCGTGCAGTGCCAAGACTCCGATGGGTCTGACCATCCGCAGCCCCGAAGGCTGTTTGTCCGAGAGAACAGGTGAATCGAGATTCATGCTAAATTTCTTGCCGGTATTGTACACAAAAACTGATTTGTAACTTGTAGCCGATCGCTTGAGGTTCACCAGCAAAATTGCCGAGTTTCCTGATATCCAGGACTGACGCATCAACCAGGTGTTTTTACCAAAAGACGCGTTGTAGCCTCTTGCTAGAGTTAAAACATCCCGAATATTAGTCTTTGTCAAAGTTGGGTTTAACAAGCTCAACCCAACCTGCAGCAGTGAATGGAAGTAAGTATAACTACTAAGCTACCACTGACAAACGCGACAGAGAATTCTATGTTGATCGGAGCGACCCAAATAATCGTATCTGCCTGAAGATATAAATTAAGTACAACAGATTACTATATCGGTCAAAACCTTGGATAGAATAAAACCGTGCGATAAAGTTCCTAGGTTCATCAGAAGGCAGGTTCGTCATGGCTTTGAAGTCTGCTCTAAATATCGGTGCTCTTTCCTTAATTCTGTCTTTAAAGGCACTGGCCGCCGGTAGTTTTTTAATACCAGCAGAGGCTCTCAACAGCCCCGCAAACATTCCCGCAAACATTGTCCAGAGCCCATCCAGACCGCAGCTACCCCTCAACTGGCAAACAGTTCAACCCGTCCAAGCAAGCGGAAGTAGACCGAACAGCGAGCAATTGGGAGCCGCCTGGAATAGCTTTCAACCGCCACAGGACGGAGTACCCGGAAGGCGGGAAGGGGGAGGAACCCGCGGCTTAGAATGCCCCACGGCCACCACTGCCTTAACTGCCTTGATTCCCCAATCAACTATGGGGCAAACCATATCAGCAAAGCCAACATTTTTCTACTACCTTCCCGTAGCCCTAGACAAAACAGTTCAGTTTGAGTTAGCAGACGAAAGGGACAAAACACTATACAAAAAAAGTTTTCGCATGGTAACTAGCCGTGCAGGTGTAGTTAGCGTCAGCCTCGACTCCGACGACAACTCGCCAGCCTTGGAAGTTGGCAAAAACTATCAATGGTACTTTACTATCAAATGCAACCCAAAAAATACAAAAGATGATGTTCTCGTTTCCGGGTGGATCAACCGCACCGCAGTCGCCCCAACCGTGAAAACAGAGTTGGATCGATCGTCCGATCTCACCAAGCTCAGCATCTTCGCCCAACAAAATCTCTGGTACGAGTACCTGGCAACTCTAGCTCAATTGCGTATCCAGTCTCCCAGCGATGCCAGTTTAGCGATCGAATGGTCAGCAGTTTTGAATTCAGTCGAACTCGGCAAAATAGCCCAAGAACCCCTAGTCACAAGTGAGTTAACACCCATCACAAGAAAATAATTCAACACCAGTTTCACGCAAAGAATGCAACGGTAGGCCCGTGCCCCAAACCCTGATAGCCATAAGTCAGTCGATTTTAGATTTTAGATTTTAGATTTTAGATTTACTTGCTGCATGGAATCTGGGAGCAGGAACAGGAGTCTAAAATTTTAGGATCTACACTGATGAGCATTCGGGGCACGGTATCCGTTTTTGGGCGAGTCATTGCCAAATCTCAAATCTCACATGGTATGAGGGGTGCAGCAAGTACGAAAAACTCGGTTTCGAGCGCGGTATTTGGCAGCGCCCCAGATGATTTTTGCCTGTTGGGGGTTGTTTGGTCGATCGTCCTAAAGAAATTAAAATTTTTGTACCGAGCAGCAGTTCAGACTTTTGGCATCTTGAAAGGCGGGCGGTGAAAATTTTGACGGTCAAATTTCTCCTAATACTAAATGATAAACTGGCATAGTCAAGCAGCCGACAAACTTATTTTAGAGAAATTATTAATTATGCGCCCGAATGCAAATATTGCACTATTTCGGTTGGGAATTTCACTTCTAACTGCGCTCCCGGTCGCTTGCTTTTATGCCAATAAAGCTATATCCCAAACTTCCGATATTTCTCAGTTGCCCCTCGCGGCTGACAACTCAGCAGATACGGGCAATCAAGTATTAGCACTGCAAAAACTGGAAATCAAGCAGGATGAAACAGCAACAAACTTAAATCCAATCCCCGATTTGAGCGAGACCAACCCTGAACCAGAAACACAATCGAACCGGGCACAGAACAGGCAAGATGCCTGTTCCACAAGCAGTTTGATTGATTGTGGTACGGGCCTGTTGCCCGTAGCAAAAAATCTGGTTGACAACGAGCCCCAATGTCAGAACCCGCTAGATTGCAATCATGTTTTAGCCCAGAACCAACCCTCGCTGCCTCCAAACCTGCCGCCGCCGCCGACGGAGCCCGATCCAAATCGCGATCGATTTCTGCAACCGGCCCCGCAGCCTTCCCCAGAACCTCCCCAAGTACCGCCCACAGTAGCGCCGCAGTCCCCGTCGCCAGTTCCCCCAACGCTGCCGAATACACCAATTGATGTGCAGAAAATTCAAGTTATTGGCAGCACAATTTTAAGCCAAGATGAAATTAATGCCTTAGTCAACCCGTTAGAAGGCCGTTCTAGCACCCTAGAACAGCTCAAACAAATCGCCGACAAAATTACCGAAATTTACCTCAATCGTGGCTACATCACTTCGAGAGCAATCTTGCCGCCCCAAACTATCACCGCAGGGGTAGTCCAAATTCAAGTGATTGAAGGCAAGCTAGCCCGAATTGAGGTAGAAGGAACTAAAAGATTGAATCCAAGTTACATCCGCAGCCGGATTCGACTCGGTGCCGGAATGCCTTTAAGCACAGCTTCCTTAGAAGACCAACTCCGGCTGCTGCGGGTCGATCCTTTATTTGACAATGTAGAAGCCAGTCTGCGGGCCGGGGATAATGAAGCCGAGAGCATTCTGATCGTCCGAGTCTCGGAAGCTAATCCATTTCAACCTAGTTTCAGCATTGACAATTACTCGCCTCCCAGTGTCGGTTCCCAAAGATTGGGAGTTAGTTTGCGGCATCGCAATATAACAGGAAATGGCGACGAACTGGCAGCAGCTTATTACCGATCGCTCGGCGATTCAGACGTGTTTGATTTCAGCTATCGCGTGCCGCTAAATGCGATGAACGGCACTTTGCAATTGAGGGCTGCACCGAATCGCAACAGTATCGTACAAGCACCTTTTGACACTTTTGACATTTCGGGAAAATCGCATTTATTTGAAGTTAGTTACCGCCAGCCGCTGCGGAGAACGCCGATCGAAGAATTTGCCTTATCTGCCGGTTTTACTTATCAGACAGGCAGAACTTTTCTCGAAGGCGAACCGTTTCCTTTTGGCACCGGCCCGGACTCCAATGGTGTCAGCACTACGAGTGCAATTAAGCTGGGACAGGACTACATTCGCCGCGACCCGCAGGGCGCTTGGGCCGTGCGATCGCAATTTACGATCGGCACTAGCTTGTTTGATGCTACTCAAAACGAAGGTTCCGATCCCGACGGACAATTTTTGAGTTGGCTGGGTCAAGTGCAGCGAGTACAGCGATTGAATGACAAACATTTATTAATTTTGCAGGCAGACTTGCAGTTGTCAGCTAATAGTTTGTTGCCTTCCCAGCAATTTGTAATTGGTGGCGGACAATCTTTGCGCGGCTACCGCCAAAATGTCCGTTCTGGCGATAACGGCCTCAGAGTTTCCATCGAAGATCGGATTACTTTGCAGCGCGATGCTTCGGGAAATCCCAAACTACAATTAGCTCCATTTTTGGATGCGGGTACGGTGTGGAACGTTGCGAACAATCCTAATAAATTAACAAATCAGACCTTTTTAGCAGGTTTAGGTTTGGGGGTAATTTGGGAACCGATACAGCGAGTAAACCTGCGCGTAGATTACGCTTTTCCTTTGGTGAGAATTAGCGATAAAGGCGACAATCTGCAAGATAACGGCATTTACTTCAACATAATTTATACACCCTAAAAAGAGCGATTTGCTGCTCTGCTACCCATACAAATTGTCTGTTATGGCAGAGGGGAGATGGGAAGAGTGGGGGAGTGGGAAATGAAGAAAATATTTCCTTCTTCCTTCTTCCCTCTTCCCTCTTCCCTCTTCCCTCTTTCCTCTTCCTTCCACATCCGATATTAATCGCCGACTTCCCCGACAACCTCCGCAGCAGCCTGAGTTTCCAGCCAGAGTTTGAGCAGCAAGAGCTCTGCCCGATCGCCCAAAACAGTCGCAAACACGCCCTGGGCCCCCTCAGACGCATCAGAAATCCACGTACCGCGCAGAGTCACTTCTACAAAGTCAGCATCAGCAACACAAAGGGCGATCGCATCATTGTCGTTTCGGCGCGCCTCAGATTCCAACAGAGACAGCGCCGGCAAATTCGCGGGCAGCAAAAATGCCGCAGTGCTCGGTTCGACGCTGATGCTTTGACCAACTCGCATAGCCAGCACAACTCGCAGCGCCACTAACTGTTCGGGAGATTGAGCCAAACGCTCTAGGTTAAAGCCCGTTTCAGTATAAGTCAACTTCAGCATATTGACAGCCCTAAATTTGGAATTGAAAGTTAAAAATTGGTAATTGAAAATTGGCGGTAGGGAATTGGGAATTGGGATTTAGGGCAGATTTTAGATGAGCATTACGCATCAATTTAAAATCTAAAATCTAAAATCTAAAATCTAAAATTCTTCCCATTCCCTATTCCCCAATTTGGTATTCGTGCCAAAACAGTTCGGCAAAAGCAACAGTGGGGTGTATGGGGGCTTTCGGCTTAGTTCGCAGAGGCATTCCAGCTTCTACGGGAGTTCGATCGCCCTTACGAGAATTGCACCGTTCGCAAGCAGTCACCACGTTGTCCCAAGTATGCGGGCCGCCCTTGGATCGAGGCATCACGTGATCCAGCGTCAAATGCCGGTTGCTACCGCAGTATTGGCAAGAATGAGCGTCGCGGCGCAGAACTTCCCGGCGATTCACCGGGGGCACTTTCCACAGGCGTTCCCTGTTGCCAAAAGTCAAGCGGATTTGTTCGGGTACGTGGATGCTGGTGCTGGGCGATCGCACCAGCCAGCCGTTGCCGATGCTAAAATCCAGAGGTTCAGCCTTGCCTGTTACCAAAAGTACGATCGCCCGTTTGATGTTGACACGGCTCATCGGTAGGTAATTCTGAGAAAATACCACCACAGATTGCCTCAATACATCAGTTACTACGGTCACGGCTTGTTCCTCCTCATTTGGATTTTGGATTTTAGATTTTAGATTTTAGATTTGGGATTTGGGATTTGGGATTTGGAATTTTCGGTGCAACGCCTGCATTGGCTACATCTGATTTTTTGCCAGTTCCCCAAGCGGATCGAATTTCTCAAATATCCAATCAAAATGCCCCCGCTTCTGTTACTTAGAAGCGGGGGCCAGAAAAACTGCTTTCATGCAAATTTTCATCTTGTCTTGGTACAGTAGTTTAGCTGTACCTCCCGCTTCGCGTCTCTCGATCTGGCTGTGCCACTTGCAGACCCTCCCGGTCTACCTCGTTGTAATTAATTTCTGCAATTTGTCCTAATCCACTATAACCAGGTTTAATTAGGCATCTGCCCGCCCACGAAGTCGCTGCCACAGTCGAAAAACCCGTGCTAAAGACGTGCCGTAACGACTCGGAGCGACCCGTGGGGCGATCGCACTTCAGTTGATAGGTGGAGTAGGTGGGGAGAAATTTCAAAGTCGGCAGAAGCTGGTTAAGAGGCTTTCAATCTAGCTGTAAACATACTACACTGATATTACACATATGTCCACCCGTCACGGAGAAAAAATTATGCATACCCTACCTAGAACCTCAACCACTGAAATGGAAGTCACCAGCATTCGACTCGAAAGAGAGCTCAAGGAGAGACTTAAAGAGCTCGCGGGGAATCAAGGCTATCAAGCTTTGATTCGAGATTTGCTCTGGAATTACGTGCAGCAGAAGTCTGGAGAGTATCGGCAGATGTTTTCTCGATCGGATATTCGAGCCAGCATTAATGCCACAGCACAGCAGGAGGAACGCTGCGCCCTTACAGGAGAGTTGATTCGACCGGGCGGGCCGATGTTATTAGGCCTGACAATGCACGGCGAAATGGTGCCGCTGAGTATAGGGAGTATGGCAGGATAAACGAGTTTATCGAGAATTTGTGAGAGCGATCGGCCTGGGGCCTTCACCCCAGGCGCGGAATATAAAATCCCGAAGCATTTCCAGGATATCTATTTAACTAACCGCTTGCGACGCGAAGTGCGCGAAGTCCGATCGGCTATCCAGGAGGCAGAAACCGGGTTTTTCTACGAAAATACTGCATCAAGGCATTGAATATGGCTAAAAAACCCGGTTTCTTTGGTATTGATTCGTAAGTCCTAATTGAGAAGAAGATAGGCAACTTTAGCGGTTCGGGAGTTTGGTAATACAGATCCGGAGGCTCGCCCGACGCGCGAGAAGAGTGCTAAACTTTCCATCGGGCGTGCCGAACAGACGATCGTACATTTGATGAAAAAAATTAACGTAATGCTGAAAAACCGTTACTTGACTGCCGCGAGTTCGATCGCCCTTCTCACAATTATTGCCGGATGCGCCGCTACTAAATCGCCGGAACTTGCATCTCCCTCTCCTGTAGCTGAATCCTCCCCGCCACCAGTTAAACCAAGTCAGCCTCAGCCCTTAATAGTCTCTGCTACCAATCCCGAAACCCCCACAAATACCAAAATCCAGCAATATCTCGACGGGTTGGCAGCCCAAGGTTTTCCCAAAGAAAACCAAGGCGTCTGGATGCAATCGGGCAATACTTTGCTAGCCAATCATCAAGGTACCGTTCCTCTGTCAGCCGCTTCTATTACCAAAGTAGCAACCTCTCTCGTAGCGCTGCAACAATTCGGGCCGGAACATCAATTTATTACCTTAATTGGTACAACGGGAAAAATTGAAAACGGCGTATTAAAAGGTGATTTAATTGTTCAGGGAAGCGAAGATCCGTTGTTTGTTTGGGAAGAGGCGATCGCCCTCGGTAACGCCTTAAGTCAAAAAGGCATCAAGCGAGTCACTGGCAATTTAATAATTGTCAATAAGTTTTACATGAACTTTGAACTCGATCCCCTCAAATCGGGAGAATTGCTCAAACAAGGATTGAACAGTCAAATCTGGCCCAGCGAAGCCGCCGCCCAGTATCAAACTCTGCCTCCAAATACGCCGAAACCCCAAATAGCAATTGAGGGTACTGTACAAGTTTTGCCAGCATCTCCCAACGATGTGCAGCCTTTAGTCAAACATTATTCTTTGCCCCTTGCTGAACTGATCAAAAAAATGAATCAGTACAGCAACAATCTCATGGCAGATATGCTAGCTGATACTGTCGGTGGCGCCCAAACAGTCGCGCAAAAAGCAGCCGCAGCAACCGGAGTTCCGCCCGCAGAAATTCAGCTCGTCAACGGTTCGGGATTGAGCGAAGAAAATCTCATTTCTCCTCGGGCTGCTTGCGCGTTGTTTATCGCTTTAGAACGCTATCTTCAACCTTACAGCATGACAGTTGCTGATGTCTTAACTGTAGTGGGGAAAGATAAAGGAATACTGTCAGAACGACCGCTTCCCCCATTAGCAGTAATCAAATCTGGTACGTTGGATAATGTTAGCGCTTTGGGCGGAGCTTTGCCAACTCAAAAACAAGAAACTGTGTGGTTTGTAATTATGAATGGAGGGGCCAATGTCGAGACATTTCGCACTCAGCAAGAGGTTTTGCTGAAAAGCTTTTTGAATGAGTGGGGAAGTGTTCAAGTTTCGCCGCCGGAATTAACGCCAAATCCTGCTAGAAGTAGTAAGGTATCTCGCAGCGAAATTGTCAATTGATTTGAGGCTTAGGAATGAGAATTAAATAACTTCCACTCTTAAAAGTGGGATGGGCGTCCCGCCCGTCCACTCATGACGGGCCCGACGCCCATCCCACAATAACAATTAAAATTATAAGTTATTTAATTCGCGATCCTTACGCATGGGGGCCCCGAAACCGGGTTTTTTACAAAAAGACGGGTGGCCACCCGCAAAGAAGGCAAAAAACCCGGTTTCTTTAGTTTGTAGCGTGCGTCAGCACAGAAGTTTTAAATTTTCAGCTAAAATAATGCAAGCTGATGCACCCTCGGAGTACAAACTAATTTAATTAGGGGTTTTCGCCCTAGCGACTACAATGCCGATCGCACTTTCGACTCTGCTAATATATCTCTGCAAGTCGTAAGCAACTGTCACTTCCCCAGCCGGCGAAGCGTGAATTAAACCCATATTGCCGTCAGGATTGCGGTAGACTAAACCTGTGTGGGTGACATCCAATCCTTTAACATCCGTGGCTACCGCTACAATATCCCCTGGTTTTAACTGAGAATAAACACTTTTTATGCGATTTGTGGGGATGTAATTAACAGTAGTTTTGGCTAAGTCTGCTTCTTGGCTGACTATGCACTGATAAGTTGCTTCGTCTTTGAGCATTTGCGGGTAACTGCTGCGGTGCTGACTCATGAAATTTAGTGTTTTATTCATGGGCACTCCGCCTAATTCAGCGGTAATATTTTCCACAGTTTGCCGTTTTTGATTGTCGTTAATCCATTCGGAAAAATAGTGCAATCGGCTGCAATAACCGTTCATTTTACCGTTTAAATAGCGCTGTTCTTCTATGCGATTTACAAAATTTTGATAGTTGTAATCTTGTACTGCTACGCCCCTGGCGATCGCCAAAACGGTTTCTACAAATAAAACGCAATCAAATTTATTCAAAGTTACGATCAACTTTTCTTCGCCGGATTTGTCCAGCAAGCCAGCGGCGTAGGGCTTCCCTAGGAAGTTATCGGCGATCGCCTGGACGATTTCTCCGATCGAGCGATCGTGCAAATTTTGTTGTTTTGCATACTGTACAACCTGTTCAAAACGTGCTATGTCTTCAGGCTGTGCAACGGTTTCTCTCTCGGTATTATTGGAGTCCGATCGTCTCGCCAGCACATTCAGCAATTCGGAATAGGAAATTTCTGCTAAATTGTTGAAGTCCCAAAACTGACTCGGGAAACTGGAAACAGTTTGCTTGTTTGTTACTTCCAGATTCTCGCTTTCTCGCGTCAAGGAAAACGCTACATCTGTTCCCTGTCCTGCTGTCTGTCGATCGACAACATATCCCCTAGCAGATTGAGACTGAAATGCCCAAACATCAGGTATCACAACATTATTCACGCTGGCGATCGCAAATCCCAAAACAGCCAGACTCCAAAAATTTTTCATGTTTTTCCAAGGATTTTGCTTCAACTCAGTGCTATCCTGAAAATTTTACAATTACTAGAATTCTCAATCAGCCTGGTAGACAGATAAAATTGGCAACAGCGGACTAGAGCGATACACTTGTCATTTAGATGCCGCCCTATTATAAACTGATCGTGCGAGTTTGATAGCACAAAACTGTAATGCAAGTAGAACGCCGACGCCGCCCACGCCCAATTCCCCCCCGACGCTCAATCGATCCGCGAGGCCCAGTCGGGCCGCGACGCCAAAGCAGCCAGCCTCCTGTCCAATCCCGTCGCCGAGTCAGGACGAAATTTGCTCGCTTAAAATACCGTAACATTCTGTGTTTAATTGCCGGGGCGATCGCAATCGGTTGGATTGTCACAATACCGTTCAGAATTCGCCGCGCCCCAGAACCGCCAGTCATCTTGGCTCAACAGCCCGTCTCGCCTCAAGAAACACTCTCGCCTCCGACAATTGAACCATCGGAAAATTTAGCCTATCGTCAAAGCGAGCCTACCTTTAGCTACAACATAAAAACACCTCCCAATCCAGTTTACTCTCAAGAATTGCAAGGGATTGTTGATGAAGCTGTGAAGATTGCAACCACCAAAGGAATGCCCGCAGAACGGCTATCAATTACCTTATTTGATGTCAGCAATTCCAAAAGTCACACCTTTGCCGGATATCAAAATCAAACTCTCAGATTTCCCGCTAGCGTTGCCAAGTTATTTTGGATGGCAGCGTTTTACTCGGCCATAGAAAAAGGGATCATTACGCAAAGAGAATCTGCCTTTAAAAACGACCTAGAACAAATGATTCGCGTCTCCAACAACGATGCAGCCAGCCGAATTTTAGACAAAATCACAGATACAAAATCCGGCGGCAGGCTCGCAGGAGAAGAGTTGCAAACCTGGCTGAAAAAGCGCACTCAAATTAACACATTTTTCCAGTCTGCCGGCTACAACGATCTTCGTATAAGCACCAAAAATTATCCCATATACTATTTAAGACAAGAAGGGCCAATCGGTCGTGACTTGCAATTGCGGGGCGATGCTTCTGTGCCGATTCGCAATCAAGTAACTACGGACCAAGCGGCGAGATTAATATATGAAATCTATACTAGGCAAGCCGTTTCCAGCGTCGCCAGCCGCAAAATGGCTTACTTGCTGACTAGAGACTTAGACCCCAAGGCATGGAAAAATGACCCTAGCAATTCGATAAAAGGATTTCTCGGCGAATCTTTACCAACTAATATTTATTTTGGTTCCAAAGTTGGCTATACTTCCAAATCCCGCAGCGAAGCGGCCTTTATCAGAACTTTAGACGATCGCGCGATTTATATCTTAGTTGTTTTCGCAGACGATCCGGCTTATGCCAAGGACGAAACAACATTTCCGGCCATTTCCCGATACGTTTTCGATCGGCTAAATGCTCGTGGGCCCAGCACTTTGCAGTGATATGGAGTAGGGCCTGTTGAGTGTTGACTGTTAGTCGAAAAACTGAATGATGGTTGATCTCAAATCCGGTAGCATCGGAATTATTCATCTCTCTGTTCTCTTCCTCTGTATTCTCGGCGTCAACAGCGGTTTAATCATTGCAATGCAACCGGATTTGATATGAGTGTTGAATGTTAACTCGATTTTATAGCAACCGTCAAGACGGTTAGGACGTTGTGAATGGGTGAAACGATTGATTTTATTCCTTCTTCCTTCTTCCTTCTGCTATACAATTCCGGCGCAGTCAGAAGTGCTCTTACGCACAAACAACGGTTTCTGCGAAAAATGGGAACTGGCAACCAAAAAAACCAATTTCTTGACCACACATCTAGGATTTTAGGTAAAACCCGCAGGAATCAACCCGGTTTCTGATATCCTATGATATTATTTCCGGTCGATTACCCCTAATAGGGTAGGGGCTCCCCTCACGAAAAATATCTGCCAACAATCTCCAATCTCAAAAACCCGCCCTTGGTCAGAATATAAACAATCAGTTAAACAATTGATTGACCGGACAGAATTTAACTGGGGCGAAAGGATTCGAACCTCTGAATGGCGGGACCAAAACCCGCTGCCTTACCACTTGGCGACGCCCCAACGTCTTAACCTTCACTATCTTAACATTCAAACACCGCAATCTGTCAAGCATTTTGACAATAAAATTTAAAAAATGTTTTTGGAACCGATCGCCCGCAGGTTTATTCTTTGAGCGCAGGGGGGCGAGCTACCGGGATTTCAATCCTGAAATCCGCTCCCTGTCCAGGTTCGGAGATACACTTCAAACTTCCTCCGTGTTTTTCCACCACTATTTGGTAGCTGATAGACAAGCCGAGCCCCGTACCCTTGCCTACAGGTTTAGTGGTAAAGAAAGGGTCAAACAAGTGGCATTTAGCTTTTTCGGGCAATCCGGGCCCGCTGTCTTGAATCCGAATCACCACAACTTGACCCCTCGACTTTCCTGACTCATCAGCCTCCGAGTCTGGGTTCACCACCGCCGTCGAGATTTTGATCGTCTTGGGTGGAGGCTGATTTTCCAAAGAGTCGATCGCATTTGCCAAAATATTCATAAATACTTGGTTGAGCTGTCCGGGATAGCACTCTACCTTCGGCAAGTCGCCGTAGTCTTTAATTACCTCAATTCCCGGCACTAGCCCGTTTGACTTCAAGCGGCTCTGCAAAATCAGCAGCGTGCTGTCAATCCCTTGGTGAATGTCCACCGGCTTCATCTCTGCTTCGTCGTGCCGCGCGAAGTTCCGCAGAGACAGGACAATTTGGCGGATGCGTTCAGTTCCCATCTCTATGGAAGACAGAATTTTTAGCAAATCCGGCACTATGAACTCAACATCGATTTCTTCGCTTTTGTCGAGAATTTCGGGACAAGGGTCGGGGTAGTGCTTTTGATACAAGTGCAGTAAATCCAGCAGATTTTTCATGTACTGCTTGCAATAAGTCAAGTTGCCGTAAATAAAATTAACCGGATTGTTAATTTCATGGGCGACGCCGGCGACCATTTGACCGAGAGAGGACATTTTTTCGTTTTGGATGAGCTGAGCTTCTTTCTGCTGCAACTGCTGCAAAGTTTCCGTCAGTTGGCGGGCTTGAGTTTGGGCGGCTAAGGCGGCAGCGCGGGTTTGGGCGTAGAGTTCGGCTTGGTCGATCGCGATCGCCAGTTGATCCACCACCGCTTGCAGCAATTCCACTTCGCTCGTCGCCCAGGAACGGTGGCTGCTGTAATGGTTGCAAACTACAGCACCCATTTGACCCGAGTGAGTCTTGAGCGGCAGCAGCAGGTTAGAAACAATCCCGATACTTCTCAAAAAAGCTCGCGTTGGCGGTTCGATGCACAGTGCTGTTGCAGCGTCGCCGATCCGGAGCGTTTGGCGGTGGCAAATTTTCTCGGCCAGCAGCGTTACTTGTTCGATCGGGTATTCTGTGAGCCGCTCTTTGAGTTCGGGATTTGCCGCCTCGTGGGTAATTGCAAAGCTGGGTTGGCCGTCTCGCGAGATAGAGTACCACAAAAAGTAGCACTGGTCAACCTGCAACAAGCTGCGAATTTCGTTGACAGCCGTATCTAAAATTTTGTCGAGGTCTAGGGAATTCCGCATCTGGCTGGCGAGGCCGAAGAGCAGGCCTTCCCGGCGGCTCAACAATTCTTCTCGGGCCGTGATGCGATCGATCGCGACGGCGATGGCGTTAGCAATGCAACCCAGAACTTCTAGCGCTCCCTCGCTTGCCAAAGCGCTACTGCACAGAGCCATCACTCCCACCAGCCGCTCCTCCACTATCAGCGGATAGGCAATGGCGCAGAGAGACGGGTTCGACATTAGGCATACAGGAGCCGTTTGGAGTTTTCCCGGTTCTGCTCGCACCCAATCTTCTATTTCCCGTTCCCACCCTTCGGTGGTGATCCCTGAATCGGCCTGCAATTCTAACTGCTCTGTCTGGGGGTTGAACGTCCAGATGCTCGCCTCTTTGGCGTCGAGGTAATCTACCATTGCCTCGGTGCAGCGGTTGAGGATGGGCGATATTTTGCCGCCTTGTCCGAGGGCTGCACCGACTTTAGCTTGCAGAGCTCCCAAGCGCGCGAGCTCTTGTAGGGACGCTGCCGTCAGTTGGCGATCGGATGTGTCGCCCGGGCCGGCAACGATTTCTCGGATTTGTTGGGTATCGTCCGCGCGCCCGATGTCCGCTGAAGCTTCCGGCACATATTGAGATTTGTCTGTTTCCCCCTGCGTCGCGAGCTTGTTTGTGCCGTATATTGTCCTGCTACTCTGTGGCGTAGGTACCGCAGACAAGCTCGATCCGTTCGAGTCAGGAACTAACTCCGAGATTGGCGGGCTGTCTGAGGTGATATCTTCTACCTCTGGCAACTGTTTCTGGGCTTTGACTAATTGCCAGCGCAGCTCCACCAAACTCGCAACTTGCCGACTCAAAGCTTGCAGAGCTTCTATCGTTTCTTTTGTCAAGTCTCGCGGCACCGAGTCCATGACGGATAGCACTCCCAGCATCTGCCCATCAGAGCTGACAACTGGGATTCCGGCGTAAAATTTCACGAAGGGGTAGGAAACCGTCAGCGGATGCTCGGCAAATCTCACATCTGTGGAAGCGTCTCTAACAATGGCTGCAGGCAGTTCTTTAAAGGAATTTATAGGAAGTTCGATCGCAAATTCGGAAGCAACTGGCGGTTGTTGCAGGGAAATGGCCCGGTCAAATTCCGACTTTGAGTTTGAACTCTGGGCGAAGTATTCGGGAGTTGGGTCTAGGGCGCGAGCGCAAAAATTCAGGTAACGTTGGGTCAAAGTTCGATCGATACCTAACTGCGACTTCAACCAGTGGCGATTACCGTCAATCAAGCTCAAGAAAGCAATAGGAGTTCGGCCCATCTGAGCTGCCAAACCGACCAAATTATCCAAGCAAGCCTCTGGATCGGAGCCGAGAAGCTGATACAAATCAATGTTATGGAGCTTGAACACTTTTTTACCAAGAGGCAAGGGTGCTTTCATCATGTGTAACTGCTCGTCTAGTTGCTGGCAACCGCCCTTCTCAATACTTCCCTTGAAAAACAAGCTATGAATTGTGTGATGGGAGACTGTGGGCGCAACTTCAGCGCAGGCTGCTTGCGCCGAATTCAGACTAACCTCTTGACCGATCTGGAAAATTTTGAGTTATGGGAGTTAGAGCACCCCAGATATAAGACTATATAAATTATACTTCCAGTTGACTATGCTTTTGAATACCTCCGGCTCTCTAAATCTCAGAGCCTCTGTTGGGAGGAAGCAGCTTTCCAAAATATATGACTATTGCTTACCTAGATTTTTTTTATCAGTTTAATTGTATTTTAACAGACTTCTCTAATCGTGGGTAGCTGGCTTGCTGGTAGATTTAAATCAGGGGTTTGTGCCACAATACCAGTGTCCTTTACCGAGCTGTGCCTTAGCCGGGTGTTCAACTACAGTTAGGAGATGAATTACAAAAGATTGGTAAGATGTTAAACTTTGTAACAATAGTTGTTCAAACTCGACCTTATAGGGTTTATGGGCCCGGATGCACATTTTGCAACTGTTGTAATTGCCGATCGACAACTCTCCCAATCGCTTTTTTAGAGTTTGAGGTAAAAAAACAGGGGTAAAGTTTCGACTAACGCTCCAACGGGGTTGACAATTATTGCGTAGAGGCAACTCTCAAAAAATAACTGCAGGAAGTATGTTTTGTATTTTCAAGAACTATAAATAAACAGGGAGAAGAATATGTCTGCAAGTAGCAGTCAAGTACCAACTATTTTGGCCGTTGATGATAGCGTCGTGATGCAAGGACTTGTTAAACAGGCATTAAGTAAAGAGTTTCGAGTTCTTGTAACCGACAATGCAGTGGATGCTTTGTCAACGATTTATCACGAACAAATTTCGGTTTTGTTGCTCGATGTTTCAATGCCTGGTATTGACGGATTGGAACTCTGCCGCACGGTGCGGAGCTTACCTCAGTTTCAGAATTTGCCGATCGTAATGCTGACAGCGCGAGATGGAGCATTTGATAAGGTACAGGGGCGTTTGGCGGGAGCAACAGAGTATTTAACTAAGCCGTTTGATGCTGATAAGTTGCGCGAGGTAATTGGTAAGTTTATCAAAATCAAATAATCGGACTTAGGAAAAAAATCAGTTTTGAGTAATTAATGAAGTAATTTGAGTAATTAATGAACTAAAAAGTTGCGATCGCGCTCTCCGATCCTCGACTTCTTTAACAAGTCGGGGGGCGGGCCCTTCTGCACTATTTGCGAGGTAAGTCCTAAATTTTTAATTTAGCCAAGAGTAGGGGAGCGATCGCGCTGACAGGTAGAACATATTGGGCGGCACCGAGGGCGATCGCCTCCTTGGGCATTCCGAAGACAATGCAGCTAGCCTCGTCTTGGGCGATTGTCAACCCCCCTTCTCTGGCGATAGCCAACATTCCGTCAGCACCATCTCTACCCATTCCTGTCAGCAAAACCCCCGCTGCTGCCCGACTATAAAAATTAGCTACCGACTTAAATGTCACCGTTACAGAAGGGCAGTGTCCCGCAGCATGAGCAGCTTCTGAATAAACAAATCGCCCTTGAGAATCCAATTCTAGATGACGTTTTTCGGGCGGGAAATACACAGTCCCTGCTTGTGGCAATTCCCCAAAAGCAGCTATCTTAACAGGCAGTTTAGATTCATAACCCAGCCAATCAACTAATCCTTGCAAAAAACCTTCACTGATGTGCTGGACACAAATTATAGGCACTGGAAAACTAGCCGGAAGTTGAGAAATAATCGCGTACAGTGCTTGCGGCCCCCCTGTCGAAGCCCCTATCGCTAATACTTTAATAGTTGAAGATTTAACATTTTCGTTAAAAAATTTGTAATTAGGAACTGGTGCTTGTTTGAGTTTTACAATTGGATTATTATCTTCTGTCGGCATTTTTTTGGGATGCCGTGTAAATACTTTAACTCCTGAGAGTATTTTCACCTTAGCTATTAATTGATTAGCTAGGCGATCGTAATCAGATACCAACCCGCCAATCGGTTTCGGAAAAACATCCAATGCACCAGCCTTTAACACTTGAAATACATTCTGAGTATCATTCGCTTGCACTGAAGCACTAATTACTAAAATTGGTAGCGGATATTTCTTCATTACTTCTTCCGTAAATTCTAACCCGTTCATTGATGCCATGTTCAAATCCGTACAGATTACTTGGGGCTGAAGTTTAGGGATTAATTCTAGTCCTTCTAATCCGTTGCAAGCGGTTCCTACAACTTGGATGTCTGGCGAAGACTCAAAAATTCGTTTGAGGACGATGGTAACTACTGGAGAATCTTCAACTAACAATAGTTTAATGGGCAACAACATCAGTTTGCTCGAAAATGGGGAATGGGGAATGGGAAATGATAAATTCGGCATCCATGCACGGGGAATTTTTCACTAGACACAGGGCATTGAGCCTTGCTAATTGGTAGTAAATAACAAATAGCTAATAACTAATGAGTCATGAGTCATGACTCATGACTCATGACTAAACTAACCTTTTTAGTGTCTCTACCAGCACATCTTGATTGAAAGTACCTTTAGGAATATAAGCATTGGCCCCCGCATCAGCACCTCTTTTTTTATCTTCATCCGATGCCAAAGATGTCACTAAAATTATCGGTAACTCACTGTATTCTTTTTGCTCGCGAATCTTAACAGTCAGGGCCAAACCGTCTAAATTTGGCATTTGTATGTCAGAAATCACAGCATCAAAATCGCGAGTTTTCAATTTATGGAAAGCATCCAATCCGTCTACCGCAGTCACAACTTCGTAACCTGCAGCTTCCAGTATGCGCTTTTCTTGAGTGCGCGTGGCGATCGAGTCTTCTGCTAATAGTATAACTTGTTTTCTGCTGGCAGTCTCAAGTTGCGATCGCGCACTCCCAACCCCACGAGACGAAACTTGCTGGCGTACAGATTTTATCAAATCGTGGGGATTGAGTACCATACAAACTTCCCCAGTACCGAGAATTGTGGCACCCGAAACATTTCGCACCCGTTTCAGCAATTGACTTTGAGGTTTCATCACCACATCCTGTTCGTCTATCAAAGCATCTACAAATAATCCCAATCTTTCCTCCCCAACTTTCAAAACAATACAAGGCATTTTTGAAGAACTTGAATTTCGGAAGTAGTTTTTATTTTTTGTCAAATTTTCTCTCCCGGTTTCCTGTCTCAAATACCGATTTTTTGGCGACAGTTTTTTATTGTTTAATTCGAGTAAGTCTGTCAGATGAGCAACTGACAAAGGCTGACCCTTTGAAAGTATAGTTTCCTTACCTTCTATAGCAAATATCTCAGACTGAGACACCAGTTGTGCCGTGTCTACAAACTCGACTGGCAGAGCATAAGGAATGTCTTCAACTATGACAATTAATACATTTGCTGTAGCTAACGACGTGCTGATTTGCAGCCTCAAAGTGCATCCTTTTCCTGGTAAAGACTCTACTTGAATACTACCTTTTAGGGCTTCAACATTAGTGCGAACTACATCCAATCCGACCCCGCGCCCCGACACTTCGGCAACAAATTTTTTGGTCGAAAAACCAGGAGTAAAAATTAAAGATTCTACTTGATTTTCGGTCATTTCTGCCAGTTGTTCAAGCGTACAAATATTACGTTTTAGCGCCGTTTGTTTAATGCTATCTAAATTTAGTCCCCGACCATCATCAGCCACTTCAATAATAATATTGCTAGCCATATTATAGCCTTTAATTCGGAGAGTAGCCACGGGAGGTTTACCTAGTTTTTTACGCTCCTCAACAGTTTCAATGCCGTGGTCGATCGCATTTCTAATCATGTGCATTAAAGGGTCTTTCATTTCCTCTAAAATGCGTTTATCTGCTGTAGTTTCCCCTCCTTCAATCACTAAGGCAACTTCTTTACCTTCCCGTTTTGCTAAATCTCGAACAGTTCGAGGAAATAAATTAAAAATAGTAGACAAAGGCAACAGTCTTAGAGTGCGAATTCCTGATTCTAATGCCTCAGCGATTAATTCGAGTCTGGCAGTATCTTCATAAACTCGATTTCTCAAGCAGTTTACTAAAGTTCCGAGACGTTCTAAACGTTCTTCTGTACGTTGATAGTAATCCTGCAGTTGGCTAAATTTGCCGTTGGCTTTAATACCGTTTTCATCTATTTGCATCCGATCGAAAGTCAAGCTCGTTACAAAATATTCTCTGCTCCACTCTTCCCACAAAGTGGTAATTTGTTCGATCTCTGCAACTCGGTGTCCTAACCTAGTTTTTGTGACAGTAAGTTCCCCTGCTTGAGTCATTAAATCGTCTAAGTTTTTAGTTGCAACGCGAATGGTTTCAATGCGGTAAGATGAGGTAGAGGATGCAGTAACTGCCGACTGCGAAGCCGACGCAGTGGCGGGCCCAGAAGGTGCAGGTAAGTTTTGAGCTTGCAGTAGAAATTCTGGCTGGGATTGTAGGGGTAAAAAAGAGGAATTTTTCTCTAAGTTAATAACTTCTGAAGTTTCAACATTTGTTTCTAGTTCTTTGGTAGAACGCTCAGTAAATTGCATTTCTACCAACGGTTGTTCTGGTACTTGTGAAGATGAGGGCTCTAATATTGAGGCAGCAGCCTGTGGCTGTGGCTGACTAGAAGCACCCATCATGCTAGCGAGAATGTAAAAAGTATTAATGCCGGAATCTTCGCCGGTAACGGCTTCGTTAACGAGTTTCCGCATGGCGTCTAAACCTTGCGAAAGTCGATCGCTAATATCCGAATTCAGTTGAGTTTCTCCCCGCTTGACAGATCCCAAAATATGCTCCATTTGATGAGCTAAAGATGCTACATTTTTTACGCCTAGCATCCCAGCATCACCTTTAAGAGAATGGGTTTCGCGCAACAATTGTTCTAACTTAGCTAAGTCGCTTGGATGTTGTTCTAAGTACAGCAATCCGTCGTCTAGTTTTTGTAAGTGTTCTTGACTAGCAACTTTAAATACATCTCGAAGTTCTTCATCTTCAATCATCATATATGTTTTTTAGTAATAAGTAATTGAGCATTGCTCATGGGTAATTGGTACTGATAATTATGTTGAATACTCAGTCGATTGCTAATGATTAATGAATAATGACTAATGACTACACGACTTCTTTAAGATTAAATGCAGCTTCTGTCAGTTGTTGAGTACCGATTTTAACTTGAGTAATGCCGCTGACTGTTTGAGAGGCAGATTCCTTCATAGAGCTCATCGCATCACCTACTTGCTGAATCGCGATCGCCTGCTGTTTCACATTAAATGAAATTTGCTGGTTGCTAGCAAACACCAGATTGCAAGCTTCCCTCACACCAATAAAAGCTTCTGCCGTATCTTGTGCTGTTTTTACCCCTTCTGCAACCGTTTTGCGACTATCTTCAGTTGCTTTCACCGTGGAGTCGATCGCACCCTTAATTTCTGGAACAATACCATTAATCTTCTGTGCTGCTTGTTGGCTTTCATCTGCTAACTTACGAATTTCGCTTGCTACCACCGCAAAACCTTTACCGTACTCGCCGGCTCTGACTGCTTCAACAGCGGCGTTGAGAGCCAGCATATTAGTTTGGCTGGCTAAATCGCTAACCAAACTTGCGAGAGTCGATATATTGCCAATCTGACTCGTGCTGTCGTCTAGTCGATGATTTTGCTTAGAAATTGCCACCACAGCTTCTCTAAGATTCAGCATTTGATTGAGAGTTTGATCTACCTTTTTAGTACCTTCTTCTGCTAGATTTAAAGCTTGGCGAGCAGCAACGGCAACAGACTCAGCTTGCTCGGCTGTTTGCTGAGAAGAGCGGCCCAAATTTTCGAGAGTTATAGTTGTTTGGTTAACCGAAACAAATTGCCTATCTGCTATTTGCTCTTGCCTGTTCATATTAGATTCTATTTGCAGTGAAAATGACGAAATTTGGTAAATCAGCCCCCGAATGAGAGCAACAATTTGTTGCAGAAAAAACCATCCAAATCCCAGCACCACACCCAGGGAAACAATAGCTATCGTCGCTGCTATTTTTTGAAGAGAATCGATGGAATAAAATAACATTTTTTTGGGTGAAGTATCCACAATTACTAAAAAGTTTTTGGTATTTTGTTTGCTGGGGAAAACTGTATTATAGCTAATCACTAGCTCCCTATTATCAATATTTCCCTGACCACCTGAGAGTATTTTAGCAACAATGTCTCCTGAATAATCATTTTTGACATTTTCCTTAGTTTTGAGTTCAAATCCCCATGCTTTTTTAGGATCGGGATGAGCCAGATAATAGCCATCTTGATTTAAGATAAAAGATTGGTCTGATAATTCAGGATTAAAATTTTTAACTATATCGATCAGAGTGCTACCCAGAGCATTGCTAATCAAAATACCTTGTCTTTCCCCTTTGGGATTAAAAAGTGGAGTTGCGTAGCGAATTGTTGGCTTGTAAGGAATTTCTATTTTCCCATTTTCCTGATTCAGCTCTAAAGAAGACACATAGACTTCTCCCGATTTTAGCTTCATAGTTGCCAGAAAGTAATCTCTGTCTGCTTTATTTTGTAGTTGAGAATCTGGAATAACTTGGATATTTTTGCCGTCCGAATCTACGCGCACGATCTCCTTACCGCTGTTATCTATGTAACGTAATTGCATATAATATGGCTTAGCTTCCATCATGGCTAAAAAGGTGAGTTGCATTCGATAAACCCAATCTTTATAAGTTGAATTAGTTGTTTTGTCTACTCCATTTCCTTCTTTAGCTCTAATCATTCCCTGAACAGGGGGAGTTTTGGGGAGAAACAAAATATCGGCTCTCAGATTTTCCAATTTATTAATCATTTGATTGGCGGTGGAATTAACACTGTCACTAAGGGTTGTTAATGCTAATTTTTGTAGCGCTTCTGTTGAAGAAGAAATTCCATACCAACCAACAATAGATACTGGAATCAAGGTACTTAAAATTAGGAGTAGGAGCAGTCGGTGCTGCATTTTTTGGAAAAATTTGTTCATCATTGGTTACTGGAAATTGGTTGCTGGGAACTTGCACGATCGCGTAGCAGAAGTATTGGGAATGGGCAACTTGTACGATCGCGTAGCAGAAGTATAAAGAATTGGAAATTGGTAGTAAATAAAAAAATAACAACTCCCAAATAATAACTCACAAATCACAACTAACTACACTGCTGAATTGAGATTATAGCAATCCTCGCATCATTTGTGAATTTCTTACTCCCTCCGCAAGACATCGGGGAGGGCTGGGGTGGGGCAAAATTTTTACGACTCCTGCAAGGATTGCTATAGGTTCTGATTTGCCCAGAAAGAAGTTATTACTCCCGTTAATATCGCTGGAATTGTAACGAGGCCGATCGCCAAAGCAATTGATTTAATTCTTAAGGATATATTTGGCATTTTTTGGGAACTACTCATAATTCACCTGTCTCCTACAAAACTGCTTTCAAATCTAAAGCTGCTTCATTCAATTTTTGAGTGCCGACTTTAGTTTGACTGATACCGCAAGCGGTTTGGGCTGCGGCTTGATTGAGAGAGTTCATAGCTTGCACTACCTGTTCGATCGCGATCGATTGCTGTTTGGCATTCAGCGAAATTTGCTGAGAGCTCAAAACCACATTGTTAATGGCATTGGCAACTCCTGCAAATGCCGCTGCGGTTTCTGAGGCAATATTCACGCCCGATTCCACTGTTTTAGTTCCTTCGTCTGTCACCATTACTGTTGAGTTAATTGCCTTTTGAATATCAGCAACTAATAGATTAATTTGTGCTCCTGACTTTTTACTGCGATCGGCAAGTTTGCGAATTTCTGACGCCACCACGCCAAACCCCTTGCCGTGCTCTCCCGCCCGCACTGCTTCAACAGCAGCGTTGAGTGCTAGCATATTAGTTTGATTGGCCAAATCGCTAACTACAGTTGAGATATTACCAATGCGATCTGTTTGTTCGCTCAACTCTATAATTTGTCCTTGGATATCCTGAACTTTAGTTTTCAGAGTTGCCATTGCTTCTAAAGTTTGTTCTACCGCTTTTGTGCCACCTCCAGCTAAATTCAAAGCTTGCATTGCTTGAACTACCGCTGTTTCTATCTGCTGTGATGTCGCCCTGGAAGATGCTCCCAATTCGTCCATTGTAGTAGTAGTTTGATTTACTGAAGCTGCTTGCTGACTTGCCATGCGTTCCTGTTCTTCCACGGTGGCTGCAATCTGAGTGGAAGAAGTGGCGATCGAGCTAATTGCGCGATCGATAGTTTGAGCAATTCCTGACGAAATCAGCCAAGCTATAACCGCACCTAACACCAATAAAAACACGGAACCAAATACCAATGCCGAGATTAAAAAAACTAAAGATTGCTTCGTTTTTGCTGTAGCTTGCTTAATCGATTTTACTTCTATGTCGCGAAATTGCTTATTTATTTCCACAAATTCATCCACAAATTGGGTCTGTTTTCCGGTATTAAACAGAGCCAAAGCAGCAGTTCTATTATTTTTTTGTAATAAAGCAACTATTTCGCTAGAACCGTCATAATATTCGTTGCAGAGTTCTAGCATCTTCTCTAAACGCATCCTCTGTTCAGGATTTTCTATCTTCAATCCCGCACTATTACCCGACTCACGAGCTAATTCTCCACCTGTCTTAAAATCATTTAAAAACTGCGGATTTTTATTAATTAAATACCCGCGCATCCCCCTTACCATTTGTTCAGCACCTGCGGACATATCATTTGTATGTGCGATCGCATTTTCTATCCTTTCTACTTCTGCAAAATTATTCAACACCTGATTAGTAGTTGTATAAACTAGCAGGGGAAAACCCAAGTATATAGTGGCAGGCGCTACATAAGCCAGCAACATTCTATTTCTAATATTTAATTTTATTAACTTAGAAAACATATTTTTATCCTTAATTTAAGCACGTGAATATACGAATTAGATTGCTTCGTCAAATCTGGCTTGAAAAGCAGATTTGGTATAACTGAATACGCTTTGGTTAAAACTATTTATTCCTCAGAGATTCCTTGCAGCATCCCCCGCATCGTTGCGAGGACTTTGAATAAGTTGTTGTTCCGCCCTTCGCAGGGGCGGTGCCAAGAGTGCCAGCCCTAGACGCCGGGGCGATCGAGCTTAACCCAAGCGTATTGTGGTATAACTAACTTCTTTAGTCCTGGACGCATTTCAAGATAATTCTCTCATGCTAAGTCCCGCTTGTTACCAGTTCAGAGCTCTGCGTTGGATCGGGATTGCGAAGGAAATGAAGTATCAAGCCAGATGCTTCACTGAACTCATGATAGAGATGCTTTGCGTCAGTCCTGTTCTGGATTCAAACCTCTTCATCAACAACTACTCCTCCTTTTGTCAGCAGTTTTTGCAAGTTCAGAATAGCCATCATTTTTTCCCCGTAAATAGCTGTACCCCGTAGATATTCGCGGTTGGCAGAATGCAGGGCTGCCGGAACAGCCGCAATTTCCAACACATTTAAGTATATAATATCTAATATTTCGTCAACAACTATACCAGCGACTAAATCCGCCACTTCAACAACGATCGCCTTAGAGAGATCGTTTGCAGTCTCCGACATATTTAAAGACATATTTAAAACACTGCGAATATCAATTAGCGTCACAATTTCTCCCCGTAAATTTATATTTCCCACTATGCGATCGGGAGTGCAAGGAACCGGAGTTACTTGGTTGATATCAGTAAATTCGCGAACTAAATCTAAATGAATACCAAAGTATTCGCCATTCAAAACAAACACCGCCAGGGACATATTAGTGGCAGCATCATTTTCTCCCTCGTTTCGCCGCCTCAAATGATTAGCGCGCGATTGAAAAATTGCTTTTTCTTCGGGGGTAGCCTGCGGGCAAAAAACGTGACGGTTGCTCAAAATTTGAGGATTTTTTCCTAACAATTTTGCACTTATTAGCCCGTGTGAATTTTCCGTCTCGGCCTCACCTGCTGCTGCTTCACTACCTGCATGGCTTGGAGAAACAGACCAGCTTTCCTCTGACTTTTCGGGAGAATATCGAATTAAGCGATCGAGATTCAGCAGCATGATAATATCGGCTTCGCAGCGGGCAAGTCCAGCTACAAAATTATGAGAGGCTTTTGAATTCTCTCGCCCGTAAGATAGCTGCGAAGTGATGGCCTCTTCTGAGAGTTCCTTAACTTCGCGAACTTGATTGACAATTATACCGATTTTCGATTCTTGCGACTCGATGACGATCGTACTATCTGTCACAGCATATCCTTGCCAAGCGTATCCAAAACGGAGATTCAGATCCATCACGGGCAGAATTTCGCCCCGAAGGTCGATCGCCCCAACAATATCTTGAGGTGCTTCTGCAATTGCTGTCAACTCCGGCAGAAAGAAAATTTCCCGAACGTAGCAGGCTTCTATACCGCAGAGAAAACCGTTCTGTTCAAAGATAAGATACGGTTTAGTTTCCATATTTTAGCTTACAGTTTCTTTACTGTATAATTTTAACAATCTTTTTTTAACATTCATCAGCACTTGACTAGCTGTCATTTTCCCCTGTGAATCTATGGGAGTGTTTGGCGGTAGTGCTTTCAGGATTTCACAAGATGAATTGTACATTTTAATAGCTCTTTTTACTTGACCTTCTTTCTGGTATATATTCCCTAGTTCTATATAAGCTGAAACAAAAGAGGGACACATATAAATAGTTCTCTTTAATAATTTTTTAGCTGTTTCTAATTGCCCCTGTTCTTCAGCAATTTGAGCTTGTAAATAATCAGTATATACCGATCCAGGTTCTACTTTCCTAGCTCGATTACAGTATTCTATTGCCTGAGAATAATTGCCTGCATTTGCATGAACTTTAGCGATTAAAAAATAAGCTTCAAAATTATGCCCCTGCAACTCTATTGCCTCTTGTGCCTTGTTGATAGCCTCAGCATAATTTTGATTTTTAAATAACTTTTTAGCCTCTAAAATTAGCATTTGATGCGTTTGATTTTGAGTATTTTCTGCTATTGTTTTTTCTGTAACTGACACGGCATTGTTCGGCCAGCCGTCCTCCAGATAGCGAGATGGCAGCATATTCCCCAGCGGATTACTTATTTTTAATACCGGAGGCATCTCAATCTCTGGAAAATTGCTGTTAGTAGTAAAACGAGGTGGCATAGTTTCCCCTGTTAGCAACTCACCACTGTCATCGCCCATAATATCTGCTTTCGGGAATTCCCGAAATGCCGAGTTGGCTTCTCCTACAGTCGCAACCCTAGACTCTATTTGACACCCTTCCTCCGGTACTGCATTCCGACGCTGATACACCACCGACTCCGGGAAAATCTTGGCTTCAAACTCGTTCATAATTTGACCGTAGACTTCAGCATGACCGGTCATTAAATATCCTCCTGGTTTCAGGGTATTGGAAAATTTTTTCAGTACCAGTGAAATATACTTATGTTCAAAATACACAAAAACGTTTCTACATAAAATTAAGTCTATGTTATAAAGATTTTGGTAAATATTAGGAAACTCATCTGTGATTAAATTTAAACAGCTAAAGTTGACACTTTCGCGCAATTCTAGATTAATTTCCCAATCATTTTGCCTCTGATGAAAATACTGCTTTTGTATCTGCTGGTCAACCAAGCGAAACGACCAATGACTGTAAACTCCCTGGGGCGCTTTTTTGATGACTTTTTCATTGATATCTGTACCTAAAATTAATATTTTCCATTGCTCCCAATCGGGAATCAACTGTTTTAAAACAATCGCTAAAGAATAAGGTTCTTCACCAGTGGAGCAGCCCGCACTCCAGATTCGCAGTGTCGGCTGCATTCCCAAGGTCTTGTGCAAGTTTCTTTTCTGCTCTATCAATTCAGGAAAAATTACTCTTTTCAACAGAGCGAACTGTCCTTTATCTCGCATAAAATAACTTTCAGTTGTTGTTAATAGCAATACTAATTCTGCCCATTCATTTTTACTTTCAAAAGTTTTGGCTGTTAAAAGTTTATAATATTTTTCTGGGTCTGCAATTTTTTTTTCTCTCATCCGACTCATGATTTTGTGAGACAAACCAGCTCGATCTTGAGACCTAATTCGCACACCCATCTCCGCAGTAATTAAGTTTATAAATAGCTGAATTATGGAATCATTCATGTCCACTGAGGTAGATTAATTTAATAATTTGGGAAGTGGCAACTTTTACTGAGCTGCTGCTGAGTTTGGGCTGAGCATAGCTGCTAGCCTGCGGCTCGTCGGTTCGCAAAGCCGCAGGGAGCCGAAGGGAAGTGCGTAGCCGAACTATTGGGAATTGGGGAAGTTTTAAGCTCGTGCAGTAGAAGTATTGGTAATTGGAAATTGGGGAATTTGGAATTAGAAATTGGGAATTTAGCCGATCGCATTAACAAGAACAGTGTCACACCATATCATATCAGAAACTTGCCAGCTACTTAAAGGAAAAAGGCAAAAGGTCAAAGACAGAAGCCAGGAAAAAATTATCCCTTCTGCCTTCCACCTTCTGCCTTCAAAGGCACTAATCTCCCACTTTAAGCTGGATATATCCGCAGGCGGCGATTAGGTTCTTCCCCAAAACTGTGGGATTTCAGGTGATAGTGTTCCACAAGTTCGTGCTGCATTTTGCGGACGTTGGGAGAACGGGGCAGGAGTTCCACCGGCTGTCCCTTGGGAATGACAATTTGCTCGACTGCCAAGCGGGTTTCTTCGAGAGCTTCGAGCTCGTCAGAAGAACCGCTGCGGGCGAATAAGGCGAGGTCTGCCACTTCCGGGGTACCTGGGTCATCCATGTCCAACAGGCGCCGCAAAGCTCTCGCTACGTGGGGAATAGTGGCGGCCTTAATTGTGTGCAGGGGAACTTGGCGAGTTTTGGCCAAGTGCCTCAATTTCGACTGGTTCCGAACGTTCGATCGCAAAGCCAAAACCACGTCAGCACTCTCAATATCCTTCGTCAGCAGCACCGGCAGGTTCAGCGTCGAAATCACCTGTTCGAGCTGGTGACGAGGTATGCCGTAAGGATAAACGTGGAGGGGCAAATCTTCGCCGTTAGGGCCGACATTCTGGGAAAAACGTCCGGGCTTAGGTACCGGCTCGACGGACAGGGATTCTTCGAGCAGTTGCTCGAAATACCGAGTCTCAGAAACCGGCGCGCTTTTAGGAGCGAAGTTCTCGCCTGGAGCGGGCATCGGCACCATTTTGCCAGCACTCCGCCAGCCAGAGAGCGGTGTGACGGGCCGGATTGCTGATACCGCAGCCGTGCTGCTGGAAGCGGCCATCCCCGGAAACCGCGCGGGGGGAGCGGCTGACTCGCGCTCGATAATTACTTCTCCTGTCTCGCTGACGCTTCTGATTTGCTGGCTCGGTTCGCGTCCCCGCAGCAGAGTGTCGATCGAATCTGCAACTCGCTCGTGGATTACCCAGCGCTGGCGTTCCAGCATTTCGATGGCAATTTCAAAAGTGGGCGGTGCTTTGCGCTCCAAAACCGTCTTTTGAGAACCGCGCCGTCTTGCTTCGTCATCTCCCAGCGTCACCGCTTGGATGCCCCCAATTAAATCTGCCAGAGTCGGGTTTTTCATCAAGTTTTCGATCCGGTTCCCGTGGGCGGTACCGACCAACTGCACGCCCCTTTCGGCGATCGTCCGAGCCGCCAAAGCTTCGAGTTCCGTGCCGATTTCGTCAATCACGATCACTTGCGGCATATGGTTTTCCACTGCTTCGATCATGACTTGGTGCTGGAGTTCGGGGCGGGAAACTTGCATTCTGCGAGCTCTGCCGATCGCTGGGTGGGGAATATCTCCATCTCCGGCAATTTCGTTGGAGGTGTCGATGATTACCACCCGTTTTTCCAAGTCATCGGCGAGCACGCGGGCAATTTCGCGCAGGGCCGTGGTTTTGCCAACACCGGGGCGGCCGAGCATCAAAATTGACTGACCGGTTTCCACCAAATCGCGGATAATGCCGATCGTCCCGAACACAGCGCGGCCCACCCTCAAAGTCAAGCCGATAATCTCGCCGCTGCGGTTGCGTATGGCGCTAATTCGGTGCAGGGTTTGCTCGATACCGGCTCGGTTGTCGCCGCCGAAGTGGCCGACTCGCTCGATGCAATAGTTGAGGTGTGCCTTGGTAATCGGCGTTTGGGAAAGAGGTTCGGCCAAGGATGGAAAACGAGCTTCTGGTTGGCGGCCCAAATCCATGACAATCTCAATGAGATTGTTGCGCTGCGGGTGCTGCTCTAAGGGCTGCCGGATCTCATCTGGCACGATGTCTAATAATCTGTTGAGGTCGTCTGTAATCTGCATTCGCCTCGATGTGTTCGGTGACTTTTTCAACTTTTTAGTCATTAGTCATTAGTCATTAGTCATTAGTACCAATGCCCAATGCCCAATTCCCAATTCCCAATGACTAAAATTCTTTGAGCTGGGAAACTAGAGAACAAGCTAAACTCACGGCCTGTGAGAGAAGTTCTGGGACGGCTTCGAGCTGAGGTAGCCGAGATGTTTGAACTCCGGCTGCTGGCCGCGCGAGTGCCACCGGAACGGCACAGGCTCGATCGGTCTGCATTGTTTCTAATTGTTCTAAAATTGGCGATAGCAAAACCCTGGCATAGCTGCCGTAAGCTACACCTGCAATGTATGGGACAGGGGGAACTGACAAATTTTTCCCGCCATCCAACAGCAGTCCGTCGGCTCTCAGCTTGCTGACAGTGTGAGCATTAGTGCCGCCTGCAAGTTGCACGTATCCCGGCAACTGGGCAGCCAAAACTTTTTGACCGAGTTTGACTGCGGCTCTAGTAGTTCCTGTGCCGATATCTCCGCTCATTGGCCTACCGTCGGTTTGCCAAATTAGGGGACAAGGAAGGGGGGAAATTATTTGATAGAGTGTCCGCAAATAATCAATCAAACCGTCTCCATCGGGGCAACTAATTGCTATTACCTTGAGTTGAGCGACCCAGGGAGCTATGCTCGACCAAAGTCGCGCAAAATCTGCCTCTCTGCCTACTTGCGTGTGGATTTCTAGGGCGTCCGCACCGGATTGCAAGATTAAAGGTGCGATCGCGGCGGGAGCAGACACGTAAGAACGAGTGTAAATCAGTTGGCTCGGACAAATCGGCAGACAGCGACCGCAGCCATAGCAGTGCTGGTCTATCACCCCGGAAAAACCACTGCCAGCACTCTGAAAAACTATTGCTTCGGCTGGACATATTTTTTCGCACGGCCGCCAGCAGTCCGCCGGACAATCGGCTGGGTTGAATTCGGCTTTGCGAAAATGCGGGTCTTCCCCATCGTTTAAACTCACCATCAGCAACGGCAACCCTTTGCCGCCAAACCTGCGGTTGTGAGTTCTTGCCTGTAAGTCGCTGGCCACTTGTAGGGCTTCTTTCGCTGCGGCGACGGCGGCGGGATCTGCCGCGACATCGATACAGTCAGCGCCTGCTAAGGTGTAAGCCAAGGTGAGATTCCGTACAGCCGGTAGGTGCTGAAAGCTCGCCCCACAGATCAGCTTGAACCAATGGCCATCTTTTAATGAGTTTAGGGGATGATAATGTTCTCTCACCCTTATATGCTAATCCTTTCAGCTAAAAATTACGAGGTGCAAATTTCTACTTAATTTTAAAATTTAGGCGGGTACAAGCTGGAAACGCTACTGATAGCAGTAGCTCTGGTGCTGTTTGCCCTATATGTAGAGTTCTGACGTAACTATTTTTGAGAAATCTAATTTTTTTGATAGTGACTTAGGATGACGCGATGTTCAACTTTGGCGATCGGCTTGACTTACAGACAGACCCTCTATCATATCCTATTTGAGTGGATTTGGCAAGGAAAAAGTAGGCGAGAGATTTTTTTTTGAAGTTGCCGTGCAGTGACAGTTGCCATAAAGTTCGATCGAGCTTTGAAACCCATCGACCAACCGCAGATGAACATTCTCCCTGACTTGAAGCTACATTCATCTCCGTTAATCTGCGATTCAACTCACATCTTGCACCATTCTCGCTTAACAGGCTTTTCGGCCTGTTCCACAAAAAGTGAATTTTCTCGCTTCACAGGCCCCAAAGCCTGTTCCTAAACAAGTAATTGAGAATGGTGCAACATCTCAGATTCAACGAGCTATACTACTTGCTCAGCCGCTTGTAAACCGTAGCCAAAGCATGGCTATCCCCCACATTTCCCGGAAACAAAACTACAGGTAAATTGGGAAACAGAGGATGATCTGCCTCCGTTTTTACCACCGAACAACCTGCGATAATTTGACCGATTTGCCTGACACTTTTCAGCGACAAACCTGTACTCAAAACATCATTAGAAGTAATGCCGCCCTTGCTAATCAAAAACCCGATATCGGCAGGCAGTCCCCGCACGATATCCATCAATAAACCTGAAACCGCCTCTCCAAATTTTAACCGGATTTCCGCATTTTCAAATTCGAGTTCCTTGCGGCTGGTATAAATTACAGGCGTTTTACCATCGGCATGAGAAGTGCGGACTTGTTCGAGAATTTCATCGAGCATTTGGGTGCGATACTCAGGTGAATCTTCTAACAAGTGAGATACATCTATTTCAATGCTAACTATATTGGGTTCTTTTAACAAGCGCTCCAATTGTTCAGTAGTTTTCTTAACGTGGGAACCAACTATGACTGCACCGGGTTTGCCATCCCTCACATATTTTGCCATTTCGTCGGCTGCTACTGGCTGCGGGCCGAGGTCAGCTAAGGATGTTAAAATACTCGCTGCGCTGCGGAATAAAAACTTTTTGCCTTGACTGACTGCATTGAGAATGTGTTTGGCAAATGTGTCTAAATCGCCTTGGCTTTGGCCGTCAACAACTGCACATTGGTTGTCTGTCATGTCCATCAGTCGATCTAAACTTCCGTAGCGAATGTCTCCGAGTAAAATGCGATCGACTGCATCAGCCCGGATGCGACCTTTGGTTTTTTCTTCTACATAGTCGGGCAGGTAACTGTGACTGTAGCCGAAGACTGAATCTTTGGCAAATTCGGTTTCGTGTACTGGTGTCGGGACGCTGTTAACTATTAGGTAGTGCACGCTGTGGCGGGTAATTCGGCCTCCTTCAAAAAAGGCCGGAATTAGAAAATGGGCGTCGAAGGGGCCGAGTTCTTCGGCGATCGCGTCGGTTTCGATGGGATAGTGACCGCGCAGGGTAGAATCGGAACGGCTAACTATTAGGAAGTCTTCGATTTTTTCGCTGGCGATCGCCCTTTTTAAATTTTGGCACACTTCGCGGGTGACGGAGGCTGCTTTTTCGGGAGTTAGCGATCGAGTATTTGTCAGTATGAAGAAAATCGGACACTTGTCCCGCAGCCCCAAACGCAGGGTGTCTTCGTCCCAACGTGTCAGCAGCAAGCAACTGTGCACGGTTTGAGAACCTGTCGGATCGTCGTCGAGAACTATAATCTTGGGTTTGGCAGAAGACATACTGACCTGGTTGTTAACGTCACTTTTCCAAGATATCCTTACCTGTTACGTAACAGCAAAAAATTTACAATAATTATGATATTTTTTTAACTATTCTCCTCATTCATAATTTAAAAAATGTCTTTGAGTTCGAGTGGAACAGGCATCCTGCCTGTTGCGGTTCAGTAAGCTGTCTATTGCTAATGGGTAAGAGGCGCCCTCCGCCGTGTACGCTACTAACTTTTGGCATTTTTTTAATTAGCAGCCTTTCGATCTTGCAACTTTTTCATTTCTGCTTGAACCCCCACGGCTATCTGCAAAGCTTCGTTGAGCAATCGCCCTTGTTCTGTGGCTCGATCGCTAATTTGCAGGGAATTCAAACTTTTCAAATTATTGGTAAACAATTCGGAGTTAGTAGCGACAAATTTTTTGTTTTCCCTGAGAATCCTCTCGGTTTTCAAAGCTCGAACTAAATCCTCTCTGATTAGCTGCAAGGCTGCAATAACTTTTGCTCGATCGCCGATTTTGACTCCCGCATTGCCGGCATCTTCTATCCTATCGTTAATTTCGATTGCTTCGATTATACCATTATAGCGATCGACATCATCAAAAAGATTAATTAAATGTTTGTTTTGGCGGCTGCACTGAATTTTCCACGCATCCTCAAGCATTAAACCGACGATCGCAGCGAAGTGGAGGGCGAACCACAACAAATAAGCTCTAGGAAATATCGCAACTAGCAGCCAACAACTGATTAGAACCAAAACTATTAAACCGGCTGTTTTCAAAGCTTCGCGGGCAAACTTAGTCGCTGTCGGCGGCCGGTATACGCGATCGGGCCCCGCGCCGGTGAGGTGCTTGAGTTCACCAACAGTAATTTCTAATCCCTGAATGTCAGCTCGCATAAATCTTCACAAATATTTCTTAATTATAAAGTTTTGTAGTAGAACAAGGGGCTCGTCTACAATAAACCTAACACTTTTTTCAACCAAAACTGCACTATGTCCGCACGTCCTATATACCTCGACAACCACGCCACAACCCCCGTAGACCAACGGGTACTTGAGGCGATGCTGCCGTATTTTACCGAACAGTTCGGCAACGCAGCCAGCATCAGCCACGTTTACGGCTGGGAAGCAGAAGCAGCGGTTAAACAGTCACGACAAATCATAGCGGAAGCGATCAACGCCTCCCCCGAAGAAATTGTTTTTACCAGCGGTGCAACCGAAGCAAATAACTTAGCGATTAAAGGTATCGCTGAAGCTTATTTCAGCAAAGGAAAGCACATTATCACAGTAAAAACCGAACACAATGCTATTCTCGACCCCTGTACCTATTTGCAAAAATTGGGGTTTGACATTACTGTTTTACCAGTGAAAAGCGACGGGCTGATTGATATAGGCGATTTGATCAAAGCGATTCGGGCAGAGACAATTTTGGTTTCAGTGATGACGGCAAATAATGAGATTGGCGTCATTCAGCCGATCGCAGAAATTGCAGCAATTTGTCGCGGAAATGACATTCTTTTTCACACAGATGCGGCACAGGCGATCGGCAAAATTCCCCTCGACGTAGAGGAGATGAATATCGATCTAATGTCCTTGACAGCCCACAAAATTTACGGGCCAAAAGGCATCGGTGCTCTCTACGTGCGCCGCAACAAACCGAGAGTGCAGCTAGCGCCGCAAATGCACGGAGGAGGCCACGAACGGGGAATGCGATCGGGAACTCTCTACCCGCCGCAAATAGTCGGATTTGCCAAAGCAGTAGAATTGGCAATTGCGGAAATGCCATCGGAAACAGAAAGAGTGGTTAATTTGCGGCAGCGTTTGTGGGAAAATTTGAGTGAATTGGGCGATGTTGTTCTCAACGGTCACGCTACGAAGAGATTGCCGGGGAATCTCAATATTAGTGTAGGTGGCGTTGACGGTCAAGCGTTGATGTTGGGTTTGCAATCGGCGGCTGCGGTTTCTTCGGGCTCTGCTTGCACTTCGGCGAAAATATCTCCCTCTCATGTTTTAGCAGCGATCGGGCGATCGGACAAATTAGCTTATGCTTCAATTCGGTTTGGTATTGGCCGGTTCAATACCGAAGCAGAAATAGATGCAGTTTCCCAACACGCGATCGCAACTATTCAATCTCTCCGACAAGCACAAAAAGTAATGAGTTAGACAGTTGACTGTTGACAGTTGACAGTAATCTGTAGGGTGCGTCGCTATGAGATACTAAATGAAACTTTCAGATTCAAGCGTGGCGACGCACCTTACCATTTGAGATTGGACTGTTCAATATCGTAGATGAGTTAAATCGTATAAGCTGTGGAGCATTTAAACCAGTAACTAGGCTAGTAGGGTGCGTCATTCGCGAACCCTTACGCTGAAACGCAAAACCTTAGATGCTGACGCACATTACGCAAGTCCTTTCAATGCCGAACAGCTTAACACCAGATGCCCGACTGCTGCAACCGTTTCCCAGACTCAACATCAAAGCTAATGCTAGAAGTCGGGCATCTACTAACACCAATCCTTTACTTAGAACCAAACACCTCGCGTACCCGATAAATCGGTTTTCCCTGCGACTCGTGATAAGTCCGCATCATTACTTCCGCCAGCAAACCAAAACAAAATAACTGCACGCCAGTTAACAGCAAAACCACAGCCAAAATCAGCAAAGGACGGTTGCCAATACTTTGACCAAAAGCCAATTTCAGAAAAGTCAAATAAATCCCTAAAACCGTTCCCAACGTCATAGAACTCAGTCCCAAAATTCCAAAAACGTGCATCGGTCGAGTCAGGAACTTTTTCATAAAAGAAATAGTTAACAAATCCATCAACACCCGAAAAGTCCGCCAAATTCCGTACTTACTTTGACCGAAACGGCGGGCATGGTGTCGCACAGGCAGTTCTGCAATTCTCGCCCCTTCAATAAACGCCAAAGCAGGCAAAAAGCGGTGCAATTCCCCGTACAGATTCAAGTCGGCTACCAACTCGGATTTATAAGCTTTCAAAGAACAGCCGTAGTCGTGCAAAGTTACGCCTGTAACGCGACCAATTAACCAGTTAGCAATTTTAGAAGGAATCAACCGGCTAATAGTATTATCCTGCCTATTTTTGCGCCAGCCGCTAACTAAATCGTAGCCTTCATCTAACTTTGCCAACAATAGCGGAATATCAGCCGGGTCATTTTGCAAATCGCCGTCTAGGGTAACAATAGCACGACCGCGAGCGCGATCGAAACCTGCCGACATCGCAGCAGTTTGCCCGTAATTGCGGCGCAAAAGTACAGCACAAAGGTCATCGCGACTGCTGGCTAATTGCTTGAGAAGTGTACCCGAACCGTCCTTAGAACCGTCATCTACACAAATAATTTGATAGCTGAGTCCAGATGGTTGGATAGAAGAGGCGATCGCCTCAATCAAATGAGGCAAACTTTCCACCTCATTATACACCGGCACCACCACTGAAACGTCGAGAACAACCTCAGCCTCAGCTTGCTGTCTCGCCAATTTTTCCAAAAATAATGCAGCGTCCATTTTTTTATTCGATAATATTAACAGTCAACCGTCAACAGTCAACCGTCAACAACTAACTAGGTTGATAACTTGCCACAACTTTACCATATCCCCGCAATTGCTGGTAATAAGCTTGACTGACTCGATCGCCATCCTCCGACAAAACATCGATACCGATACCGTTGCGACCTTGTGCTTGTCCCGAACTGTGAATGTAGCGATTATCTCCGAGATATAATCCTACATGAGTGGCTTTTTCTGGCGTACCAAAAAATACTAAATCCCCCGCTTCTAAAGCACTGATACTAATCGGTTTAGTAAAAGCTTCCTGCTGATAAGCATCCCTCGGCAACCAGATGCCTGCAGCCACAAACGCCGCTTGCATCAAGCCGGAACAATCATAATTTGGCCCGACTGTACCGCCCCAAAGATAATAATTGGATTGGTGCATAGCCTCGCGAGCAAAAGTAATTGCAATTGGCAATTTTTCCCTAACTTCCGCCTCAGAAACTACCAAAGGATGATACACTGTTTCTGCCAAATCGAGCAACTCAACATCTCGAATATCCAGCCATCCCGGATAATCATCTTCGCACAGCCGCACCATCACAGCCGTTGTATCCCCCTCAACAACCGAGTCTATGCCATTTCTCCCCTCCTTAATCAGGGGGGGCTGGGGGGGGTCAAAAAGGAGCAAATGTCGCCCTAGGGCTGCTTGAGTTGCCAATCGATCGCACTTTGGGGAATCGTAAATATTTATGTGCGATCGGGCCCGGTACTCCACAACATCAGATAATTGATAATTGGCCATTGCTAATTGCTAATTTTTTGCTGTTAATTGTTCGCACTTAACGATTTATTGCCATTAGTTAGCCGTTAACCGTTAACCGTCAGCCATTAACCATGACATTTTTCCACAAAGACGAACAATTAGAAACCCTAGGCAGTAGCATTATAGACGCAGCCAAAGCAAAATTTACAGGATTAAGCGGCGATCGTACAGCCCTTACCTGGATAGTCTACGATCCGCCGGTGCGAGTCAATACAGGCGGTGCCCTGAGTCCAGAAGAATTTTGGAAGTATCAACCGCGAGGTTTTAGCGCTAGAGCTTCCGAACGAATTTATCCAGCCAGCATCGTCAAATTATTCTACCTCGTTGCCATCTGGGAATGGGCGCAAAAAGGCATGATTCAAACATCGCCAGAATTAGAACGCGCCGTGCGAGATATGATCGTTGATTCCAGCAACGACGCCACCAGTTTAGTAGTAGACGCCCTCACAGGCACCACTAGCGGCCCAGAATTATCACCCGCCCCCTTTGAAACCTGGAAACAGCAGCGAAACCTCGTCAACCGTTACTTTCAATCCTTGGATTGGTCGGAATTACAAAATATTAACGTCAATCAGAAAACCTGGTGTGACGGCCCCTACGGTCGCGAGCGAGCATTTCTGGGAGAATTAATGGAACACAGAAATATGCTGACCACCAATGCAGCGGCGCGTTTGGTGCACAGTATAATCGGCGGCGTAGCTGTTTCTGCCCAAGCATCGCAAGAAATGATGGGTTTAATGAAACGCAGTTTAGCACCAGTAGAATTAGAGGCAGATCCTGAAAATCAAGTAACGGGTTTTTTAGGCGGCGGATTGCCAGAATCAGCAAAATTGTGGTCAAAAGCCGGACTGACAAGTCAAGTTCGTCACGATGCTGCTTATATTGAAATATCGGGTTTGCGGCCGTATTTGTTGGTTGTATTTACCGAGGGGAAAGAGAATAGCAAGAATGAAGAAATTTTGCCATTTATCTCGCGACAATTTGTCGAAGCGATGAAAGTGCTTAATTAGATTTAGTAGTTGATTATTGCGGCTAGACTAGAGTTGAATTGCCAAAATAATTTGGACGGGCTAGAAGCCCATCCCACAAAATTTTCTTGTGGGATGGGCTTCTAGCCCGTCCAAAAACTTGATTAAAAGGAACTTTTTCCTAGAAGCTCTAAAACGGAGAGGGAGGGATTTGAACCCTCGAAGGATGTTAACACCCTTAACAGATTAGCAATCTGCCGCTTTCGACCACTCAGCCACCTCTCCAAGATGACAGTAACTAACTATAGCACACACATCTTATTCTTGCCAACCCCTAATGTAAAAATTCCTCAATTCCTTACTCTGTATACTTTTCGCGACCTCAACCGCCCGCCTCTTCCCCAAAGCCCCTAGCCTTCAAGTGCTTTTCCCAACTAAAATTGGAACTCAAAAAGAACCTCTTAGTATACAAATACCCCAAGCGGTACAGGTGAGCCTTGCGATCGGCATCGAGATTAAAGTCCGTCGTCGTCACCCCAGCGTCAGTCACATCAATATTAATCACCCTGCCCTTATCCATTTCTCGCTGGTGATAGCGGTCTCTTGCTTTCATCATCGTTCGGAACATCCCCGCCAGCATCGACAGCGGAGTATCAATCTTAACTTTAGTTTCAATTCCGGTATCGACTAATCGAAACCCAAAGGTAAACCAGCGGGGCATAGCGGGAGTGGCACCGACGGATTGTTTGTCATAAATCCACAGGGGGAAATTGCTCAAAATTCCGCCATCTACAATTAAGTCATCGCCGAGTTTTCCCGGTTCAAAAAATAGCGGAATGCTCATCGACAACCGAACGGCTTCAGCAACGCTAAAATCTTCAGCCCTTTTGAGTCGCAACTGCTCGTACAAAGGATCGGAATCGGTCGATTCGCGGCGGTGTAAGTCGTCGGGCAGCACCAACATTTCACCGCGACTGAGGTTGGATACTACTACTTTTAATTCCCTGTCTTTTACGATTTGTTTGACATCGGCAAAAGTGTGCAATTTACCTCGACCGAGCATTGCTTCCAGCCACTGCCGGAACGGCTGCGCCGAATATTCTCCCATCTGACGGCTAACTGTTAAGAAAAGTAGAGTCCAAGCAGGAGATTGCAAGTCGTCTGCGGGGTCGCCGTTTAAAATTAGAGGACTATTTTTTTTTGTTAAAAATATGCTGTAATCGAGCTGTCCTAAAATTTCCTCTAAATCATCAATTGACAAGTCGGTTGCCAATACTGCGGCAGTAATTGCACCGGCAGAAGTGCCGGCCAATTTTCGCCACTGGATGCCCAAATCGCTGCAGCACCTGAGTGCTCCTAAAAACGCAACTCCGCGCACGCCGCCGCCTTCAAAAACGCCGTCGGCATAGATTTGACCGTTTTCGTCGGGAGAGGGAAATTTGCTGAGAATTGTTTGTTTTTCGGTGGCGGTGATTCTGACACCGGGTTCTTGCAAAATTTGCTGCGGGTACCACTTGCTCATGGGAAATACCTCGGATAAATGTTGGGTTTTAGATTTTAGATTTATATCTATTGTTCTTGATTTTTGTCGGCATCCATTGCCTCTTTGACGTATTGTTGAACTTGCGATCGCACTTGTTCGTAGGCCACCGACGCGCACCAAGGCCGGAGAGATAAAATAGTTGTATCTGGAGTAATCTCGATCACCAAACAAGTCGGGGGCGGATTCTCCAAAACCAGCGGGTGAGAGTGGGCAATTTCTAATAACTCAGCCACTGTCGGACGGATCGGCCGATCGCCGATATCAATCTTCAAGTCTACTCGCCTCGTTCCCATTGTCGTTGTATTTTTCAGTGTACCGTTAAACAACTGATTGTTCGGGACAATAATTTTTATGCGATCGTCTGTCACCACCGTTGTTGAAAAAATCCCGATGCTGTCCACCACTCCCTTAACATCCCCAGCTTCAATCCCATCCCCGACTTCAAAGGGCCGCAAACTAATCAACATTACCCCAGCAGCAAAGTGCGACAAAGTATTTTGCCACGCCAAACCGATGGCCAAACCCGCTGCACCCACCACCGCAACCACACTGGTAGTTTGAATTCCCAACTGACTCAAAGCGGCGACTACTCCCACTACCAAAATCGTAATCTCAGCAGCTTGAACTAAGAATTTCCGCAGCGTGGCTTCGGTGCGACTCAGTGCTCGGCGAGTCACGCGGCCCGCAAAGTTGATAGCAAATCGCGTAATTAACAAAATGCCGATCGCCCACAGCAGTTGAGGTACAATTTTAAACCCCAATTCTACGAATCTTTTCGAGAATTCTTGGGCTACTTCCAAGGCTTGTGTTCTTTCTGCATTTAGCTGAGAATAGAAGGTTTGGGCTATTGGTAAAAACGTCTGAATAACTGTCATGTTAATTGGGAATTGGGAATTAGAAATTGAGAATTGCAGTCTCAGTCTTCTGCATAAGTCGGAGAGTCCGACAGGGGTTGAAAACCCCTGTCTCATAGCGGAAGTCCTCTAGAAGAGGACTAAAGTCGATAATTTTATCCTTCAAACTCTTGAGTCGGTTTCAACCGACTTTTGCTATGAGGCAGGGGTTTCAACCCCTGCCGGACTGTCGATAATTTTATCCTTCAAACTCTTGAGTCGGTTTCAACCGACTTTTGCTATGAGGCAGGGGTTTAAACCCCTGCCGGACTATTGTTAATAGTGTACCGCTACGCGGGGCAATCGGTGTTTAAAACCGCAGAGAATTTCCCACGAAATAGTTCCTAAAGTCGCGGCCCAATCGTCAGCACTAATGTGATATTCCCCATCTTTGCCCAAAATAGTCACCACTTCACCGACTTCTAAATCGGGAATATCAGTTACATCCAGCATTAATTGATCCATCGTCACCGCGCCCACTTGCCGCACGAACTGACCCCTGACTAAAACCTGCATTTTATTAGAAAGATTGCGCGGAATACCATCTGCATAGCCGATACCAATTACGGCAATCTGTGTCTGCCGCTCAGCTATAAATTGATAGCCGTAACTGACTCCGGTTCCTGCTTCAATTGTTTTCACCTGGGTTACTCTAGCTTTTACCTGCATTGCGGGCTTCAAATTGGATCTCGACTGCAAGTGAGGAGCTGGATAAAGACCGTAGGTAGCTAAACCGACTCGCACTAAATCGTAGTGCAAATCCGGGTCAGCGAGGGCTGCAGCAGAGTTTGCCAAGTGGAGGCGAGGGGGGTTAATTCCTGCTATTTTAATTTGCTCGATCGCCTGTTGAAACCGCTGGTGCTGCTCTCTCATAACTGTGGGGTCGGGACTGTCTGCAGTCGCCAAGTGAGAGTAAATACTGGCTAATTTTAAATTGGGCAACCGCTTGACTAATTGCACAAATTCTGTTGCTTCTTGCCAGGACGTACCCAAGCGAGACATTCCCGTATCTAACTTAGCGTGAACTGGCAAAGATTGGTTAATGCCTGCGAGAACTTCCGAAAAAATTAAGGCTTGTTTGGCAGTACAAATAGTGGGCTGCAAGTGCCAATGGGCGATCGCCTTTACCTGTGGGGCTGTATGGGTTGCCCCCAACAACAAAATCGGCGCTTCTATCCCAGCTTCTCGCAATTCTATTCCTTCGGGAATTGTCGCCACTCCCAGCCAACTAGCACCTGCTTGCAATGCTGTTTGACTGACTGCAACAGCACCATGCCCGTAAGCATCCGCTTTCACAACTGCCATCAGTTGTGTGTGAGGAGATAAGAGCTTTTTAAGCTGTTTTACATTGTGAGTTAAAGCTGCTAAATCGATTTCTACCCAAGCCCGCTGGCATAGTCCCCCGTAACCGTCCCCCAGCAACGTCTGGCGGGATTCTTTTGTCGTTGATTCTGCGGTTGTTTGTTCCCCACTCCACATTGTCGATCGCTCCTACTTGCTTACACCATTAAAAACTGCTCTCAAAACTGCTAGGATATTTTACCCTAAGTTTGATTATAAGATTTTTCCTTTAATCAATGTTATACAAGTTTGAAAAAAGAATGCAACGGTCGGCAAGCTGCAAACCCATATTCCATAAGTCATTCCCCATCTAAAATCTAAAATCTAAAATCTAAAATCTAAAATGGTATTAACTGGTGTATCATAGCACCAAAAATACCCGGTAAAAACTATGGACGGACTAGCCTACCTACATTTAGCTAAAACTTGGGAAACGGCTACAAATCAGGCTTTCAAGGGCGGGCAAGATGCCCAACCCCTACTCCCCACAAACAACAACTTAAACTCTTGTGGAACAGGCATCTTGCCTGTTCATGAAAATGGTACAAGATGTCTGCTTCAAAGAACTAACTCAAAAATGCACCTAAAGTTAGCCTCTGCTCCTTTACTTTTCTTTACGATCGCTCTCACAATTTTAAATTTAGTCAATCCCGCACTCGCCATCAAAAAAGGTGATTCAGGCCCCCAAGTAGCCCAACTTCAGAAAACTCTACAAAACGCAGGCTATTTTCGCGGTAAGGCTACAGGATTTTACGGTGCTCTCACCCAGGCTGCTGTGAAAAAGTTTCAAGCAGAGAACAACCTGAAAGTTGACGGAATTGTCGGCCCTAAAACCTTGTCAGCGCTGAAAGGTAAGCCGGAAGAGGGGAGTATTGAAGCTGCGGAAAAAATCGCGCCAAATGTCGATAAATCTTCGCCATCTCCTAGCGCCACAGAAAACACAAACGAACTCGAAACTCAAACTAAAACTCAGTCCCAAGAACCCTCTTTGCCACCATTTAAAACAGAAACTTCCGAAGATATAAAAAGTGAATCACCAACCACAAGGCTAGTAAATCCTCCCGACAACACTCAAGGAAAAATGACCTTGAAAAAAACAATTTACGGCAACATCTCGCCCAAATCAATAGTTTATTCGGGAGATGGCTTGTTTTTTGCTCAAAACATGATGTACCGTCACACAATCACAGTTTACGACAGGAACTTTAATTTAGTCAAGACTATTCCCGATACAGTAAACTTGTCGAATTTCGGCTTTTCTAAATTCAAAGGCAATTATAAAGGATCTCCCGTAGAAGCAGCTTTTTCAACCGATGGCAAATATGCCTACGTCTCCAACTACAAAATGTACGGTTCGGGGTTTAGCAATCCGGGAACCGACAGGTGCTCTCCAGCCGCAAAACACGACCAAAGTTTTCTGTACCGCATCAATACCAAAACGTTAAAAATAGAAAAGGTAATTCCTGTAGGTGCAGTGCCGAAATTCAATGCTGTTTCGCCTGACAATCGCTTCGCCCTCGCTAGCAATTGGTGCAGTTGGGATTTGAGCATAGTTGATATCAATAAAAATATCGAAATCGAGCGGGTGAAACTGGGTGCATATCCTCGCGGTATTGTTGTTACTCCCGACTCAAAAAATGCCTATGTTGCCATCATGGGTTCTTCCAATATTGCGAAAGTCAATCTGATAGACTTTTCGGTAGAATGGCTGAAAAATATTGGCAATGCGCCGCGTCATTTGACGATTGACCCCAATGGAAAGTATCTTTATGCAACTTTGAACGGTGAAGGAAATGTAGCAAAAATTGACCTACAAACTGGTAAAGTGGTGGACAAAGTTTCGACAGGAAAAGCACCTCGCAGCATGACAATTTCCGATCGGGGAAAACTGCTTTATGTGGTGAACTATTTCTCGAATACTGTTAGCAAAGTTAGGACGAGCGATATGAAAGTGCTGCAAACAGTGAAGGTTAATTCAAGCCCGATCGGGATTACTTACGATCCAGAAACTAATCAGGTTTGGGTGGCTTGCTATTCGGGCAGTATTATGGTGTTTCAAGATTAATTTAGCTTGTTTCTATGTTCACTCAAGTGTGGACTAAGAAAGAAGGACTAAAGTCCTTACTACAAACTGGTTCGGAGTGAGAACTTTAGTCCTCAGAATTAAGGCGGTAGCAAACGTAACGATGCCTTTGCAACCGAATTTCATATCAATTACGAAGCTTTTAGATTAATTTTGTGCAAACTTATAAAAAGACAATCGATATCTTTACTACGAGGTACTAACTTATCTCTTCCAGTTAAGAGATGTTGTGTGATTAGTGGTGGAATAGGAAAACAAGCTTTTATTTTAGTATCTTTAGCTTGAGGGCAATAAATTTCAAAATCATCTCGATTACTTACTTGTTCTTTCAATCGATCGATTATGGTGGTGTTTTGGTTATAGTTACATAAATCAATAATTATTATTACACCACCTACAGGTATTTCATTAAGCAAAAAATTGAGATTTGTTTGAACTGTTGATATATTATAAATTTCATTTAGACAATTTTGAAAAATGAACATTTGGCTTTTTTGAATAGTTGTTTTGATTGAGTGAAGAGAATTAGATTCGCATAAATCTAGGTAATTACTATTTAGCTTTAAATCTCCTGACCAGTATTCCGGTATCACAAATTTTTCGGTAATATTTCTGCTTAAAGTCCATTCCTCAGAAGCAATATCATATACATTAACAGTTAATTTTTTAATGTTTTGATACTTTTCTGATAAGTATTTACTTAAGCCTACGATTTCTGGACATGGCCCTGCACCAAATAAGCATACTTCTAGCGTTTCATTTGTTAGATTTTTCAATAAATTTTGAGCGTGTATCATTTCTAATATTTGAAAATTCATGTACGCATAATGGGGATAATAACGCATCAAATAAACTGCTTGAATTGACGGGTCCGAATAATTTACTTTAACCTGATTCGATCTATAAGAATACCACAATGCTTCTGCGGGTTTTTGTAATGATTGTAAATAGTTTTCAAAGGTTCCCTGGTTGTTTTTGTGATAAAAGTATGTCGAATTTTCTAATCCATCTAAAATGCAATTGTACAATATAGTCTTTGTTGTCTTTTTGATGGGTTTTGCTACTTCAGTTTTAACAGAAATTTTAGGTTTAATTTTTAGGTCTTGAATTTTATGCTTAGCAATTACATTGTGCAGAGTTTCTCGCTGTAGATTGAGAGATTGAACTTCTTCTTTAAGCCGCGCCACTTCGATCGCAATTGAGTTGTATTCTTCTTCAATCGTGGTTTTTGATTTAGTTTTGCTATCAATTGCCTGTACAAGTTTTAGTTTTTTATTTTTCAGACTTAAAATCTGATTTTCAATGCTTTTTAAATTTTCGGCATGGCTGCGGATATTTTCAAGTTCTCGGTCAGATTTTTTGCTTAAAACGAAGGCACTACTAAGGGTGCTAATTGTCGCTATACCACCTATGACAGCACTCTTAGTAACATTTTTTTCTACTGCTATACCCAAACTAAAAGCAATACTAAAGCTTAACGTTCCTAATAAAAGTAGATTTTTCATGACTCAATTAACCCTGATTTGATAGCAGCGCGGAAAATTTTATTTTCTTTGTTTTAAACTGGTTTGATAATTCTAAAAGTTAGATTGATTCTCGGTTCCACAAATTTAGAAGTTTTAGGGATTTGATGTTGCCAGCAATGCTGGGTTTCACCTTTCATCAACAGCAAACTACCATTGAGCAAATTTATATCAATTTTGTAGTCTTTTGAGATTTTATGCTTTAAGGAAAATCGGCGAGTTGCCCCAAAGCTAATTGAGGCTATAATCGGATTTTTCCCTAATTCTGGCTCGTCATCGCTATGCCAGGAAACGCTATCTTTACCATCACGATATAGATTGAGAAGCACGCTATTAAAAGTAACTTTTGATATCTCTTCAGCTTTTGATTTAATTAATTTGAGTGTGGGAGTCCAAGGATCGGGATGCTGTTCGATGCCGGAATATGTATAGGATTTGCCTTCATCTCCATACCAACCTGTAAGTCGGGGTAAAGGTATCTTTTTTCCATAAAAATGAATAATATCCTGTTTCCAGTTAATACTAGAATATAAATCTGAAAAAAGACGATCGCTTTCTTCGATGCTAAAAAAATTGGGATAGAAGATCACTTCTCCATCAGTATCAATAACTACTGTTTCTTGAATATCGCTGCTATCGAGCTGATTATCCCTAAGTCTTATCTGATGATACATAATAATTGCCTCAAATCGAATCAATGAGTGTGGAATGATGATTTGACATGATTCCTGTGATTTTAACATCGATCTCAACTGCCCGCAAACCCAAGAAACCGGGTTTTTGGCTGATTCTGTCAGCTATGAGGAAGTATTGTCGCAAAAAACCCGGTTTCTGACGGCTCGCAAGCCCAAGAAACCGGGTTTTTGGCTGATTCTGTCAGCTATGAGGAAGTATTATCGCAAAAAACCCGGTTTCTGACGGCTCGCAAGCCCAAGTCTGACTCATAGAAAAAAGAAGGGCTTCATTCCTATAATTAAAGCCGCACAACATACTCAGAAGCCTTTGCAGGTACTTTGCCTTTTTTTGCCATAGCTTGGTAAATCATGGCTGCTACTTCAGCGCGAGTTGCTGATCTATTAGGCTGCAAAAGTGCGCGCTTCGGGTGGTTGACAACAATGCCAGCTTCTGTGGCTGCTGCTACTTTGTTAACTGCCCATTTCGGCACTTTTTTCCTGTCTGTATAAACTTGTAAAGTTTTGGTTGTTTTTGTTGAGGGTTTCAGGCTCAAACCGCTGGCTAAAGCTGCGATGACTTCGACACGGGGAATATTTTTGTCGGGACGGAACTCATTGTTTGGGTATCCTTTAAGATATCCAGTTGTGACGGTGTGGTCGATCGCCGGAGCGACAGGACTTTTGTCTTTTACGTCTTTAAAATCAATCGGTTTTCGGATCTGCTTTTTGTCGTCGGACATTCGCTGAATTAAGCGCGCTAGTTCGGCTCGCGTCATCGGTTCGTCGGGACGAAATTTGCTGTCAGTCAAATCAGTAAAGATTTTCCGATCGACTAAAGCGACAATGAACGGACGCGCCCAATATTTGTCTGGAACATCGGATAATATAACGGGCCCAACTTTGGGTTTATCGGCTTTGGATTTATCGCCTTTCGGTTTGGTAATTGCTGGATCGGGAGTCGATGGCGCAATTGGCTTCGGAGGAACAACGATTACACCCACCGGAGGAGTTGCCGGTAAAATCGGCCCTAAAGGTGCAACAGGTGCGACATCCGGTTTTGAGGGAACGGGGGTTGTAGCGGGCGATCGCAAATCCGAACTTGGCGATTCTGGCGTTAGTATTCCCGGAGTCGCGGGCGTAACAGCAGGCTGAGAGAAAACGGCTGGAAATTGCCAATTTCTGGCATTCAATCGATCGGGATTTCTGCCTGTTACCCAAAATAAAATTGCTCCCATCGTGCCGAAGGCAACCAAGATAGCAATCAATTCATCCAATCCTAGAGGATTTCTTTCCCCTGACGGGGGTTGTGAAGAAGACATATTGTCACCTACATATCACTGTAGAAATTAAATCACATATTTTTTGGGTCTGGGGGAAACACAGAAGGCTAAATCAATTATTCCAAAGTTTTCATTCTCCATACCTGGGGCGACGGGGCATCGGGAGGATATAGCAATCTTAAATGAATTTTAAAAAGATTTAGGGGTAGCGCTAAGTGCCTACCCCTGCCTCATGGGGCAACCACGGGGGGTTTGCCCCTACAAAAATTACACAAATGATGCGAGGATTGCTATAGATAAAATCAACTTTTACCGATGTCAGTTGCTGCTTTTTGCAATCTTCTACTCAGCGCCTTCTACTCCCGAAAGAGCGATTCCGACTCGGTTGACGAGAATTTCTGCCGCTACCAAAACTGGGCTGCCGCTTGTTTGGATTTTGACGTGGCTGCGGCGATCGCCTCAAAGTGCTGCCACCGTAACCCGAACCGGTCGATCGATTGCCATTGGGACGTACTGAGGGTCTTACTGGCTGGTTGTATGTGGGCGATCGCAAGCGGCCGGTCGTCCTTAAAACTTGACGGTTTCTCACAGCAGGAGGCGGAGTTCGATACCGAGTTTGATACTGCTGAACAGCTTGGTTGTAAGTATTACCATACCCGCCATATCCTGTCATAATCCCCGGCTGATAGACTGGGGGCATATAATATCGCGGTCTAAATAACAAACTGCCGATCGCCTGACCGGCCACAGCTCCAGCAAACGGTGCCCAGAAGCCAGATTGCTGCCGCACTACTACGGTTTGTGGCTGACCTGTTTGAGGATTAGGAACAGTTTCGGTAACGTTGTGAACGTACTCAATTTTAAAATCTTCTGTCAAATGCAAAACCGCTTGATTGTTATCCACATTTAGATAACTTTTCTTGCCTGCCGATATTTCTTCATTTGTTAAGCGAGCCATTTGCAAATCCCTAGTGCGGTAAACTGGGGGACTGCCGGCGGGAGTATTCAGCAACATTAAACTGTATTCGCCGTCAGCATCGTTGTAGGTAACTTGCTGTACGGGATATTGACCTTGACTCAAGTTATTATTGGGTGCAGGACGCACTGTGTTAATATTCGGATTTCCAGCAGGATTTGGATAAGTTTGTGTGCGCGGTGAACCGCAGCCGGTTGCCGTCCACAAAAAAGTTAAAGCCATTAAATAAATTGTCAGTTTTCGCAGCATCATAAATAGTATTGGGAATTGGGCATTGGGCATCGGACATCGCGCATTGGTAGCAAATAAGCTGTTCGACATCTAAATTGCATTTTTTGTGCGGGCGAGACGCCCACCCCACAAGAACTTGACCAAGTTTTTACTGTGCAGTTTAAATGCACAACAGCTTAACCCTTCGACTCCGCTCTGGGCACCGCAAATAACTAATAACTAATAACTAATAACTAATTACTCCTTCCTTAAATGGGAATAAGTTCGGGAAAATTGACCAACACTTGGTCGTTGGTAAGTTCGTCTCCCAACTGTGCGGGAGAAAAGTGAACTTGCACAGCTCGGAGCCTTTCTTGGTAATGTAAATTAATCAGTGCTTTTAAACCGACTTTCAGCGCGCTGATGTCAGCGAGGTCAGTTTCTAGGGCAGGAACTTCCCCTTCATAGGCAACTGTCAGCATCACCACCACATTTCTAGTTACCGGCAAAGACAAGGGGGATTTTTTATCGTAAACAGATGTGCTGTATTGAGGCTCGCTGAGATAGCGATCGGCTGAATCAATGAAAAGTTCATCCACATAATCGCCGGCTTCCCCTTCATTCCAAAAAACATCGCCTTCATTGGCGGCTGATTGCCAGTAGTTGTCGTACTGCAACAGGTGATTGCAAATTTCTACAAGACCTTCTCCTAAAACTGCTATGTCGCCATCGGCATCAATTGCTTCTCTGGCGGTGCGGTTGAGAACTCCTAACAGCGGTGCAACTTCTTCGCCTGTTAGGTGAACGAACACGCGGCAAACTGCCAGTCGAGTTTTACCTGTAAATTGATTGAATCGATCGCGCCAAGCATTCATAACCAAATAGTTGTAATCTGTAGGGCTATATTTCCTAGCATAGCAGGGGATTTGAACTCTTGCCGTCTACCCTCAGATTGATCTGAAGAGTATTTTTAGCGATCGCCAAAGGCCGCCTAGTCTCTCGCTTTGACTCATCTAATTTTATAGCAGTTTTCAATGGATCAAATACAGTAGGAAAACCGCACAGCCTTGTCCTGACGGAGAGCGGCGATTTTTAATAATTGCTATGAGATTGATGATGGTAGCAAGAGTTTTTTTAATTGATATTAATTCAGCGCTCGTTTGCTGAGCCGGAATATGAGATTGTGTGCGATCGATTCATCTGTCTATTGTTTGCAGTGCTTCGCGATCGCCATGACAAGAAATTCTAGGGTAGATAATTTAGACTCAAAAAACCTCCAATCTTGCAAGATTGGAGGTGCGCTAAGCGAATACGTTGGTTTGAGATAACTATTTGACGATCGCGCTTTGGACTTGTTCGATCGCAATTTCAGAACTCAACTCAGCAACTGGCGAAACCGGCAAATCCAGCTCGCCGCCTGGAGCTTCTGGGTGTTCGCGAACGACTGCAACCGCATTTGCTGACTCAGCTACAGCACCCGCCGCCGCCAAATCGAGCAAGGCAGGAACTTCCACGTGTCCAGAAACACCTGCATCTGCGATCGGAGCAGACTCTTCAAAAACTTCAAAATTATCGGTCATCGCAGCGCAAGCAGCAGAAGCGCGCTTGCCGGCACGGTAGCTCATGTAAGCCGCACCGCCACCCAAAACTCCAGCCAAACCGAGGAAACCGAGAGCTGCTGTTTTGTAGGATTTCCACGGATTAATGCGCTCCGAGCCGCCGGAACCTAGGACGGTTGTCGCAGAACCAGATTTAGCCGCGCCTGATTTGCTGTAGGAACAGGGGAAAGCAGATGCGGCGTCACCTATGGCGATGCTGCTTGCGATCGCGACTACGGAAGCAATGCCAGCTAACACTTGAAACTTCTTCATGATGCTTGGGAGATTGTAAAGGATAATTAAAAAATTAATGGTAACAGCTCTTTACAAATCTATCAACTCTGCGCGCCGTCCATATCGCGGATCGATCGCAAAAGTCAGCTATAGCCTCACGCACTTCAAATTTAAAATTGCCCGCTTAAAAAACTGGAATGGTTATTATGTAAGCGTTTAGGCTAACAGATCGGTAGAAGTTAAAGTTTTGTGAACCCATACTTGGATCGCCCCCAAATTAGAAAATCTGAGGTGAGTCCCCAATGAAAAGTATCTCAACTACACGAGTTGGCCATAAAGTGAAAGGATCTAAAGTCCGGTACAATCGCAAACCCTTTAATCTGAAAATAAAATGCCTGAAAGTATCACCCGATCAGGTAGGCGACCCGGCATTGTTCTCTATCGTGTCCATTGCAGAGCAAATTGATCGAATGATTGCCGATGAGGAGCAGAGACGCTCTCATTTCCCAGCTTGCCTTAGACCGCGCTAAATGCCAGGATGGATTAGATATCTCGTTTCACTTGAGTCCGCTTAAAAGCGATCGCCTGATCGCCCCCTGGACTCTCCCCAAAAACTCCCCAGGGCTTGCCCGCTACAGCGGTTAAAACGTTAATATATCAATAGTTCCAGCACTTCCTACACTCTCGCTACACTCTCACAAGTTAGACTATTCATTATGTGTGTATTGAATAGCGAGAGCTTAAAAAACAACGCAATTACAAGCCTTTGAAGTGTAGGGATTAGTCGAGATTTTATGGTAAATTGTAGAGGAGGGCGACCGACTAATTTAGAAGTCCGGGACAGGGAATATCTATTAGAATCCGAGATAACACGCCTGTTGACGGCGACAAAGGCGAATAAAGACGCTTTTATAGCTACTCGCAATTACTTAATTATACTGCTAAGCTACCGCCACGGCCTCCGCATCAGTGAGTTAATCGGCTTAAAGTGGGAGCAAGTTGAACTTGAAGAAGCGCGCATCCATATCAAGCGGCTCAAAGGTAGCAACTCAGGAGTTCACCCGATGGCGGCCGATGAGTGCCGATATTGCTCTAAGTTGCGATCGCGCCAACCGACAAAATCGCCCTGGCTTTTTACAAGCCGTACCGGGCTGGTACTTACCCGCGACGGCGTGACAAAAGCTTTGGCGGCGGTTTGTGCGATCGCAAAGTTGGAAATACCTTTCCACCACCATATGCTCCGGCACAGTTGCGGCTATGCTTTGACGGCACAAGGTAATGACACTCGATTGATTCAGGAATATTTGGGGCACAGGTCGATCGAGCATACCGTTCGATACACCGCGTTAGACCCGGCGAGGTTTAAAACATTATGGGAAAAATGAAACCCCGACAAGTTGTTACAGAATACTTTTTCCGGCGAGTCGTATTCTGTAACAAGTCCGATCGCCTTTTTTACTTTCTGTTGCTGGCCGTCGGCATATTAATCGGTTTGTTTGCCAGAGGGTGAGGACGAATGCTTTACAAAGGACACTCGATTGTAATTTGGAAATCGGAATGGGTAGGGCGGGTTATCTGTGGCGAGTATTATATACTTCACTCATCCTACTATCACGACATGAGAGGGCGCGGGGAAGATAACAAATATATTGCGATAATTGATGAAATTAACCCGCAGCGCGGTTGTCAAATTTGGGGCGGATCTACTCCAAAGATTGCGCTAGACTTGGCAAGATTCGCCATACACTTAAAGCTTACAAATCATCGGCGCTGGGATGTCGAACAACGTTTTAGAGGAAGCGATACAAAATGTTTAAGAGAGTATTACGCCAAGCTGTCAGGAAATACCTAAACACAACTTTTCCCAGCGAGGCAAACCGCGCCAAGGTTGAAATAGAAAATCTCGTCAACACTGTTACAGAATCCGACGCGCGCGAAACTATTTCAACAGTCATTGCAGAGTTTGGGATGTTGCCAGGATGGCTGGAAAATCACTTTACCCCCGGCTCATTCTTTACCGATCGCGGTTGGGTGTTTGGCTGGCACTCTTCAACACAGCTTCAAGCCGAGCGGCTACCCGTCAAAATATCGGCGGGTTATTTTAGAGGCACTTTTAGGAAAATAGAAGTTATTGAGAGCCGCGACGGCTTTCGAGTAGCCCAGCCCTTGCCATACGTTGACGGCTACCCGGTTGAGATACCACCGGGGAAGAATCACATCTTCGCGCGGTATGGTTGGGCCGCTGCTACTCCGCTGCAATGGCATCGCACTGGCGACGGTCTGGTAGTTGATCGCACAATTCTTGGCTGCGGCTTCGCTGTCGGGTGGAAATGGTGGCCCGCAGCGTGGCGTTATTACACCGATAATCCGCCGTCACCGCTGCTGACAGATTGCCGACTTCCCGACGATCCGGATCGAGACTTCCCGGAGAGTGATTGGAAATTGCTGTAAAGTGCGATCGCCTGCAACGACTAACTCTTCTCTAAGCACTTGCGGATAACTTCCCGCACGTCTGCTGGCTTGTAGCCGAGCTGGATTTTCTGCCCGGTGTCTGTCCTGATATTTAACTCCCGGTTTTTTTGCGCGAGCCGGGAATTGAAGATTAAAAACCAGGCGGGGAATACTCGCATTTTGACTTTAGCCGATCGCGCTTCCTCACCGTGCACCAATCTCAAAATGCGCGACTTGCTCAACTCGGCCGCGCGCTCTACTAACTCGGTCGCCGCTCCCTTCGAGTTGGCGTAAGCTTTCATCTGGCCGCCTTTGCCAATTTTTGCGTCGGTAGTGCGATCGCCCATCAAAGCGACGGCATAGTGGCCGCCGTAGGTGTAACCGTTCTCGCCGCCCGCTGCTGCCAAAATATTTTCCCAAGTAATTTTTGAGCGGTGAATGTTGGGAATTGTTAAAAAAGGTCGCGGCGGTGCTTTGTCGCCAAGCTTCTTGGTTAACCTGACGGGTTCGTAGGGCCGCTTCGCTTGCAATCTCCAATGGATTTGTACGCTCACCGGGGCAACGTGCTGTTCGACGTAATCGCCGTATGGATAGCCGACAATTTGAGCTAAATCGGCGCGAGATAGCTCAGCCCGAATGAGTTGCTGAATCGCTGGAAGCAAACTCGCCTGCAGTGCGATAAATGGTTGACTTCCAGAAATTGTTATCTTAACTGGATCGTCTTCTTTGTCGAGCGTGAGCTCATAGACATCAAAGTGTGCCTGTTCTGACGGTTTATCGCTTGATTGTCCATCAATCCGAGTAAAGGTTATGTCAGACTTTGCTAGAATTCTGGCGACTTTTGACTGTGTTCGTTGGTCTGTCATGTTAAAAATTCCAGTGTTTAGGCATAGGAAACAAATCGGCGGATGACAGCTTCTTTAGTTCCTTCCCCGAACCCTTCCCCGAAGTTTTCTAAAAAGTTCCCCAGGGCCGCGTTATCTTTCTCGACAGCTTCGTAAAATTCGTTGACTTTCTCGCTGATAATTAGCGGCTTGCCAGTTCCCCAGGATGCGATAGCTTTGTCAACCCACGGGATACCAGTTTTTACATTTTGCTTGGCCCACTTCCTAAAGTTCATAAACCCGATCGAGAATAGGGCTTGCCTCGCGAGCTTGAAAATCGCCCAGCCGATCGTGCTCAGTTCTTCCAGTATTTCTTCGCCGGTGTCGGACTCGTCCTCCAAAGCCAAGAATAAAGTTCGCATTGCGTTGCGGTCTACGCGTAGCTTCGGGAGCTTGTCGGCTCCAATGATGAAATTGGCGAGCGTCCGCCCCAGCGATTCCCCGGCAACGCCTGCAAAATTGATAAATCCTTGGTTGAGTTCTTTAAGCAGTTGATCGTCTGATTTGTTGAAATCGAAGTTATAAATTACCTCTGATGCTGAGACAGCGCCTTGTACCAATCCCGGCATGATGCCGGCGAGAGTTATGCCGCCAATTGCACCGGCACCGGTGACGGCCGCAGCGATGGCGGCAACCCCCCCAGCGACAGCGCCGACAACTAGGCCACCAATCAAAACGACGGCAACAGCACCGGCCGCCGTGGCGATCGGATCTTCCTTAAGCCAGTTCTTAAAAATATTCCAGTCACCTCGGCCGATGGCAGAGAATAACTCTTTGGCTCCATTAACCATGTTACCGAGAAGGCTTTTAACGTTTAACAATCCGCGAGAAAGTATGTTTCCGATCGAGCTTCCGATACCTTGAAACCAATTACCGAGCTTCAAACCGAGAGATATTGCGAGACTGGAATTTTCGGCAGTTACGCCGGCCGGTGGGTTCATTGTTATTTGATTCCTTTACAATTGAGCGTTTTAGCTGTCAATACAGTCATTTAAAGCTTAGGGTTTCTTTTGGTCTGGGTAATGCGTTTGAACTTTTTATTTTTAACTTCGGGCGCTTTAGTTGATGTTGTCGAATTAGTAAAATCTGTTTCTACCTCGTTGAGGTAGTTTTCAAGGTTGCCGACACCTACAGTTTTTAGAATATTAATCCGATCCATCACCATTTCGCGGCGGAGTTGACGAACATCGTCTCTTACTACTCGCGCCAAATACACATTGATATCACTTTGAGTGATTGCTGAAATTTTAACCATTCTTGTTAGTTGGTAATTTTGATTCGATGTTTTCTAGTATTTCCTTAAGAGAACGACTGCGAGGGTGAATATCAACAGTTTTTATCTTGTTCGATTTAACTCTTAACAATTCTGGCAATAATTTTTCGGTGGCCTCGTCCGTGTTTAAATCAATTTGGCGCTCGTTCCCCTCGCCAAATCCTTTACCTATTTGAATCTGCAAATTGTAGGGAGTGTCAACCGTTTCGGTTACAGGGATTAATTCAACTCCTACAGAATCTAGAAGCGCATTTAATCTGTAAATTGCATCAGACAAACCTACCATTGTTTGAGTTACGGCGAACGCATTTCTGATATCCATGTTTGTAGACACGTTGCCATCGTCCTTGACTTCAAGCAATGCCTCCGCGACAAATGAAGCCCATCCCGTCGCATTAAGGTATTTAGCTTTAAACTCCTGATCGCCGGCTTTTGCCGCATCGGCATCTTTAATATTGACGCGCGGCTCAAAAATTAGCCCGTGGGCGAGCGTTCTAAATAGGCACTGTAGAATCTCATAGAAATTCTTAGCGACGGTTTGGCTCGCCGGGTCGCATTCCGGGGCCATAAAAATATTTGACACCGGGAATTTATCTTTAAGAATCCGATCTACGGCATAAGCTTCCTTGATATCTTCGAGCATATCAAGAATGTCTTGGCAACAATTTTTCATAGGTGGCTTGTTTCCTGTGGGTAAAAAAGGGCCTGATTTAACAGGCTTTAAAGGGATGAAGGCAGTAGGGATTAACTCTATTATATTGTTAGTGAATTGAGGATTTTCCATATAAGCAGCTAAGTGCTTTTGCATTTCCTCGTTGTAATCCTCTATAAACTTCTTTATAGTCCTTGCTACACCGTAAAGGCACACCCTACTCCAAGCGGTCGAACCGCTATAATAAACTAAGACCAAGTGACTAATATCTCCGGTTCCATCTCGCCTAAAAGTGCTAAGTGTACGCGCTTGCAGATAAGATCCTTTAGGAACTATTGGAGCTTCCCAGAAAGCGTTAGGGTGAGAGGATGTGTTTACCGAGGTATAAGGCAATCTAGTAGAAGGTCGAGAGGCTAAGATATCTGGATCTGTGGTTGGGTTGTCCGTATCCGTTGCCGATCTCTTTTGTACTATCACTCGACTAAGAACACCCCACGAGTATTGGTATATTTTTTCGCTAAAAGCAACCCAACCTATATCGTCAGTATCAGGTAATTCTATTTCATTCTCTACTCTAGGGTTAGGTACAGGTGCCGGCGGTGCCGGCGGTGGCGGCTCTGGTAACTTACAACCTGGATCGGGATAACTTCTTTGGGCTACAACTATTCCAAAAATTGATTTAATTTCTGTCACTATGCAATCCCTTGCCTCGACATCCACCGCAAAGCCGCCGATGCCGATGTGGATTGTGCCGCCCTCCCTGCCCCAGGTTATTTCCTGTCCCAAAAGTCCGACGGATACCGCGCCGCCGTAATCGGTTGTCGCCCCAACGGATGCAAAGCCGAGGTCTACTTCGATTGAGCCACCCTCAGTATTTAGCGTGATTTTTCCATCACTTTTTTTCCCGATGGCTCGGTTGATTTCTATTTCAGGGTTTTCTGTATTGAAGTTAATTTTGCTCATGTAGTTTACTTGTTTCTCTTGCCTTGTGTCATCACACTTTTTATAGTGTCTATTGGTGAATCTAAATTTGTTCATGTGGGCAAATTATCAACTGTTCAACAATGATGTTGTCGCTTTGTATCGATAATTGAGTGATATGTTTTCCTCGTTCGCTAGTTCTCATTGACAATAGAGTTAATTGCCTTTTGAATGTCATTAATTCGTTATACCACATTAAAAATGCGGAGTGCTTTGTTATTTTGATTGGTGTCTCGCTTGCAGTCTTACTGTCTTATTTGTTGTCTTACTGACTTGATAGAAATTATTCAAGGCACGACAACCGTAGAAATTTCACGCCAAGCACCCCAGACATTATTGTTTTCACCTCTTATAAAGTAGCGACTCCCGTTGAGAAATTCTTGAAACCTGTATCTCCCTGTTATTGGAGTTCCGTACAAGGGATCGATCTGACGAATTATCCCTGTACTTATCGGAACATTTAAGTGGGTATATCCCCCGTCAAGCCATTTGACACCCCCAAAGGCGTTTAATATAATCCAGTTATTCGCATCGAATGGAGCGTTGGCGATGCCACTTCTATCTGTCAGTTGAAAACAATTAGAAAGAGGCAAGTCGGTAGAAATCAAATTAACATTCCCCGTCTTTCCCTGAATAGAAGTTACGAGTTCAGATTGAGGGATTGCTTCGACTGTTCCCGCTACCGCCCCTTTACCTAAAAATGTATTGGCCGCTAGATTTACCAATCGCCCCTCGACTGCAAGTTGTAGAGTTGAGACTTGCTGCCTGAGTAACTCTACATCATCATTTTTTTTTAATTCGCCGCCGATCGGGTTAACGTCTACAAACACACTACCCTGAGCCGTGATGCGATCGCCCGTTTGGGGAAGTGTCGCGCCCGTGGCGAGGTCTGCAATGAATTGAATGCCGATCGCACATCCGCGACCGGGTGCGAAGTCTTCCATCTGGTTAATGTAGGGAAGCAGCTTCAATGTGTTAACTTGGTTGCCGCTATTTTGAATAACCTCGGTATTTAACCAAACCCAATCACTTGTCGGCGTAGTTTTTCCATAGATGAGCATCTGGCATTTAGGGTAGCCAGATTGTAACTTCTGCATCTCTGTCACCCGATCGCGCAGCGTTGATGTTCGCTTGACATCGGCTGCCGGAGTTTGAGTTCCCAAACTGGGGAGGTAATAAGTCAGGGCGAGGCTACGGATCAAAACCGCAACTCCGACATTCTCCCAAGTCAAATGTTGAGTTTCCGCTGATGGCAGTCCCAAGGATGCGACATAGGCCGCGAGTGCAGACTTAGCTGGTGCGGCGAGCGCATTCACATCTAGAATTGTCTGAATTGTGCTGTTATTTTTAAGCGGCTCACTTAGTGAATGAAAAGTATAATCAGCCATTTGAAAACTTCCTCATAATTGCCTTATAGCAAGTAGGGTGCGGCGTTTATTGCGATTCCCGCTGCCGTCGCCTGTTTGACGTAAGGGACTGTAAACGAACCGGTTAACAAATTTCGGTTGAGATTTACGTTCGCTGTGACGTTTTGAACCTTTTGTGGGTTCTTGCTGAAATCATTTTGCAGTGTCATTAGCCGACCGATAACTTGCATAAAGTAATCAATAGCTAAAGGTGCCGTAAAAGTTCCCCCGGTTCCGGGTGTAAACGTGCCAGACGGAAAACTCCCCGCGTCGGGGTCGCCAACTATCAGCAAGTTAACCGGGTCGCTAAGTTTCACCGGGACGCTGAAATTTCCTGAAAAAATTAATGTGTCCGAGTCATAAGTTCCAGAGAAGAAATTCGTAACATTTTGGGATGCTGCTTCTAGAGATTGGAAGTATTCAATTAATTGAATAAACAAGCCCTCGATTGTGGTTGCCAGGAGCGTCGCTCCGGTTCCGGCTGTGATGCCCGCCATCTATTAATCTAGTTTTTTCTGATAGAGATACCTTTTAAATAATACCTCATTTTGCATCCGCGACTCGACTTGTAGAACCTTAAGGTTATACAAGTTCACCCTCTAATTTATTTTAACTAAAACCCTTGCCATGTAAAGGTTTGACGCGCTAGAGTTGAAAAATACTCTTAAAGGCATAAATCTATGACAGCACTAGCTAGCGGCGATATCATTTCTACAACTGTCGAAGATGCGCTTCTTGAAATTCTTGGAAAAATTGCGGAATTGCAATCGAATACAAGCACAACTAACCCGCAAAATAGAACGGTGATTACCTCGTTCACTCAAAACGAGTTAACGGGAGCAATCGCCGTGTCGCTGACAATTCCTACAACCATTACCCATACCGCAGCGGGACGGGTTGCAAACGCGACAGAACTGTTTCTTTGATTTTGATTTTTAATTGCTGTCCGTGCGGCAATAACTACTTTAACTGTCAAGCGTTCGAGACTTGGCAGTTTGACATTAAAAAGGATTGAAAAATGGAAGCAAAACCGCAAACCACAGAGCAAACAAACAAACAAGTCGATGAGGTAACGGAAAAGAAGGGTAATCAGCGGATATTGGTACAGGCTTATCTGGAGCCGACTACTTACATAAATTTCTACGTGAGAGAGGATTTTTTTAAATACTACGGCGTAAAAGTAGTCGTTCAATCTACAGCGACTAAAGCTACGCCGAAAAGACCAGCAAAGACAGGAACACCAAAAGTAACGAACAAAGGTAACGGGGTGTCTTACTCTAACAAGGGTCAGAAATTGCCAGACAAAAAGATTAAAATTCCCACCGCCGGCGGCGATGCACCGCTTGTCTACCCAGGGGGAACCAAGCGCAAAAAGTGGATGACGTTCAGAGTTCCGACTTATATGTCGTCGGCTGCTATTGCCTTATGGATTAATACCGCGTTCGATGCAAACAGGAAACCGACTTATTTCATGTTAGAAAGCGGAACGCGCGTAAATATCGACTCGACGCTGACCGAGCCTTCTAAATTGAAACCCCTTGCTTCTTTCAAGAGCGGTGAATGATTACTCCGACTTTTTCGGGGCAATTTTATCGAGATGTCAGTTGGGAAGTCGAGCCGATTCGCTTCCCGATTGATTTGTACTTGCCGGTTGTCTTGGTGCTAATTGCTTCGCCAACTGCCAAGGCATCTTGGCGCGTCGCCGGGGAATTAGTGCAAGTTTTTGGATTACTTGGGGAATTAGATATTGAGGGTGGGGCTACTACTATGCCTCTAAATAATTGGAAATTGATAAATTTTCCCGGAGTCGAGGAACAAGAGTATTATTCTTTAAAATTCTACCCGAAGCCCTGGATAGACTTTATTGAAGTTCAAATTAAACAATCTATGTAAATGCAAACTCTTACATTGCTCTCTACTGGTTTGAGCTTGTTTGCTGCAATCCTTGCAATCTGGACGGCAAACAATTCTGGTATTAGACGGTTGGTGTTAATTCAAAAAAGGCTAGACGCTTCTATGGGGTTAATAGTAGCTTTACAATCGCGAGTTAACGATTTGGAGAAGTTCGCATCGGTAACTCATGGCTACCATATCAGGGACGGGAAATCCGAGATAGAGAAATTTTTTAGAAATAGTTACGGCGAGAGCGACACTGGATTCTAGCGAGGTTTGGTTATGTCTGATGTTTGGAGTTATCGGACGATTGTCTGTGCGCTTTGTCTGATAGCAAGCTCTGTCGCGGTTGGGGGCATCTCGCTAGCTTCCCAAGATAAGAAAATGCCTCAAGAATTAACAGCCCTGGCGAGCGGTTGCGTCGGTTCATTGATTGGCTTGTTGGTTCCAACACCGCGAAGGGATAACCCATGAAAATTTTAAGCGTCCGTCACTTTTCACAGCTCGATAACGTTTACCACCCCGAAGGGACTTGCAACCTCACATCGGCGGCAATGTGCCTCGACTACCACGGGGTGCGGCCAAAGAATTCGGCGCGCCAGCTAGAAGATGAGTTATTCGAGTTTGTTTATGACCACAAGCTAAGCCGCCATTCTGCTGAGGATATCGCTAAGGTTATCGCCGCTTTTGGCTGCACTGATGATTTCACTTGGAACGGGTCGATCGAGAAAATCAAGCAATCGATCGACAACAATAACCCCTGCATCATTCACGGGATGTTCACCAGGTCAGGTCACATCATCGTTGTTCGCGGGTACGATGCGCGAGGACTGATAGTTAATGACCCCTACGGTGAATACTTTGCCGGCGGGTATGACACCGAAGCAAGCGGCGCGGGGTTAAATTATTCCTACGAGTTGATTCGAGCTACCTGTGCCTATGATGGCGAGTTCTGGGTGCATCACGTCTCTAGGTGACGGCGGGTGCTCCAGCGCTTGATGTGCTCGCAGATTTCAAGTGCTGGAACTCCAGCGGCGGAAAGTTCCATCACTTCGGCCGCGCGAGATTGAGCCAAAATTGAGCCGGTGTTGCCGCCGGGAATGTGTACCGATTTGGTTTTGGTTCCGGCACGGTACACAAATCTAAAATACTCCCCACCTCTGGCGGAACCTTTGGGTCGGTAAGTTGATACTGACTTTGTTGCAGAATCAATTTCACCGAGGGCGGGTTCTGATTCTGCAACAATTGCGATCGGTTCAGTTGTTGCAGAATCAAGCGCGGCTCCTGATTCTGCAACAAGGGCGATCGGTTCAGTTGTTGCAGAATCAATTTCACCGACTGCGGGTTTTGATTCTGCAACATCTGGCGGCGCTGGTGATTCTGCAACATCGGGAATGGGTTCTGATTCTGCAACAAGGGCGATCGCCCTTGGCGGCACCGACTCGATCGGCGGCAAAGTTTTTGCAAAGTCGTCGGGGTGAAGATACCCCCAAGTCTGTGCGCGCTCATCCCAAAACTTAACGCTACCGTTTGTCGGGTGAACTGCTTCGATTTGCACTATCTCGCCTTTCTTCCAGTAGGCCGCACTGGGACTTTTGCGCCGCAACTTCACGTAGTCGCCGGCTTTGACCTTAGATTCGGCTGTGTCAAGCGGTTGAAGGGTGTCGAAAATTGATAGTTGTCTCTGCATAGTGTTGAGAGATTCTTGATTGTTGCGCTACACATAAATGTGTCTCCCATGAGAAAGCATTTATGTGTAGCTGTATTTTGGGAGCGTGTCAGTTTTGCCGATCGCGCATCCGTCTCAATGTTTCAAAGTCCTTAGCCTGCGATTGTCAATTTGTCGATTCGTCATTAGGCACACCCTCCACACTTAGACCAAAAGACCTAGCGAGAGTCTTAAGCGGTATCCCTAACTCTTTAGCTAGGGAGACAGCTCGATCAAATCGGGGGATAGACTCTCCCCGCTCCCAGTCGCCAATAATGCGAATTCCTACCCCCATCCGGCGGCTAAGTTCCGGCTGGGTAAGATTTACACTTTCCCTAAGAGTTTTCAAGGTTGGTACGTCCTGTTCTTCATCGTCAGCTTTTCTCATGGTAGCACTAAAGTGCTAGCAGTTTAGTGCTTGACATAAGACAAGACTAGCACTAAACTGCTAGTTGGTAGACACAACAAAGGGATTCGGCTTGGCCGCGTGAATGCTTGGTTTCGCTAAATCTCTGCGTTTAATCTGCCATAGATTGCACTGCATACCCCAAAGAGGGTTGGGCGAGCCTACTCTCGCCCTTTCTTAAAAACCATGGAACTGCATTTCTACACACCCGAACTGCTAGAACATCACTTATTGCCGGAACTCAAACAGATCGCGCAGGAATTAGGAATTACGCCCGACGGCAATAAAACCCGGCGCGAGACTTGGATCAACGCGCTAGTCGGTCAACCTTTCCCCATATTTCAGACGATTGAAGTTCAAGCCCTGGAGCCGATCGAAACTTCCCCCGCTGTCGAAATTATTCAAGCCCTGGAGCCGATCGAAACTCCCCCCGGTGTCGAAATTATTCAAGCCCTGGAGCCGATCGAAAAATCCCTCGATGTCGAAATTATTCAAGCCCTGGAGCCGATCGCACCTAGCGACATTCAACACCAGGCGTCGATCGAAAAATCCCTCGATGTCGATCGCATTGATGCGCCGGCCGAGTTCCCCGATATGGAATCTGCACTAGCAGAAATCAAGCGGCTGCGAACTGCTAATGAAGAATTGCTCAGTCGAGTGCGATCACAGTCAACAACTATTGCAAGAGCTAGAGACATATCCCCGGTTGCAAAGCCAAGTCTCAAGAGGGTTAGAGACATGGCGTCGCAAGCATTTCTTGACGTTGTAAAGGATGTCCACTACGGATTTAATTTAACTTGGGGGGCGGCAAAGAAGCATTTTAGACACCTCAAAGAAATCTGGGAGCTCTTGATTCTGGATGACTGGCCTTTAAGTGACTGGTTTAATCCACAGGCAGAACAGCAGGCAGAAGTACCGCTCCCGATATTTCCTCCAAAGCGCAGCAGATTTGGTGCTGTCCCGTTTTGCGATGACAATCTGATTGACTCCTACTCCCTCGGCTTCGCTGGTGTGGAGTCGAGCGGTCGCTCGCCCCCTTGGGGAGGTGATGCCATGCTGTAGACCCGCTCCATCCATATTTGCTGCATTATTCGCTTTGTTTTGCGATCGCCTTCGAGCTTGGCGATCGCTTCCTGCCACCTATTAACAACAATGGAACAACCAAACGTTTACACTTATCGGCATTCAGAAATGCCGCCAATGACTGATGAGATTAAATCGGAAATTGAAGGAATCGATCTCAATGCAGGGAACGCGATTCTTAGATTTGAGGGTAACTACCGCGCATTGTCTGCGTTAGCCGAAACTTTGGCGGGTCTTTTAGAGGAGTGCGAGACGAAATTGCAGTGCATCCGCATCATTCCAGACGGCGACGGTGATGAAGCTGCATCAAGGGCGATCGGTTTTACCGACTTGCCGACAGTAGAAAAGCACGTGGTTATATCCACGGCGATTACTTCCACAGTGGCAATCAAAATTCTGGCAGAAATCCTCGATTGTGAGTTTGAAGACGCTGCCTTTCAGGTAAGAACAATAGCTCAAGCCGAATTCGGATCGATGTCTCCAGAACAAATAGAACAAGCTGTTACACGGTTGTCTGAAACATTGCGTAACAAGCCTGACACAGACGGATTCTTTATAGATATCTAAAATCTAAAATCCAAAATCTAAAAGCGATCGAGGTTCGATTTTCGATCGCTTTTAAGAGTCGCCTTGCCAAAAATCAACTTGACTCAAACCAATGATACCCGAAAACTCCGACAAGTTACCAACTGGTTCTAATTCGACATCCTCCAAAAATACCCCTATGGAGTCCACCAATAAAAACAGTCGGCTGGTTTTGCGATTGCTTGCCGATGCTAAAAAGATGCTCGCAGATGCTTACAGTGATGAAGAATTCAAACAAACATTCGTAGTTATAAAATCCGCTAAATCTCGCGGGTTTTTAGGTTCGCACAAATCATCTGATTGTTGCTTGGCAGAGTGTGTGAATATCGCTAACGACATCCTGCGAGCTAAGAAGTTTGAGAATGTAGAACCAAGCGCAATCACCAAGCAACCGAAAGCACTTTATGTTTACGTGTCGCTAGTTGCGCTCGGACTAATTCCCGCCTGATGATGACTGCTTCCCTAACAGTCGAAACTCCCCTTTCTAAGGGGGGAGTCGCGGGCAAGGGTTGCGACCTCGCGCCAGTTCAAGTTCTTTAGAGGTGAGGTGGGTTTGAACAAAACCCTTACTGTTTCGTGGGGACGACAAACTGGCCGCAGACGCGCGGTGAATTCCAACCTCACCGCGCGATTAAAACTCCTAAGCCCCTGTGCGGATATGGGTGTAATGCCCCTGGGAGATTCGTGGGTTATGTAAGAGTTTATTGCGTTGGGAAAAAAGTGAAAATAATAGGAATTGATGTGTCCGCGCACCGCGTGGACGTGGTTTTGCTTGAAAAATTTCCGACAATTGCCTTGAGGGATTTTTATCTTTCACCTGAATTCAAGAAAATCCACTGTGTTTACGAAACGAATGAAATTCAAGATTTAGTCGATCGCATTGGCGATTGTGCAGCGGTGGCAATCCTTGAAGGTACCGGCACCTATTCCTACTTCTGGAAAGAGCAGCTTCAGAAAAAAGGAATTTTTGTACTGGTAGCAGACCAAGGACTTGTCAAGGCTACTCGCCGCAGTTTGGGGGGAACTGATAACAAAGATGACGAATTTGACGCGCTGGTAATGTGCGAGCTTTACCGCCGCCATTACCTTGAAATTTACGATCGCAGGTTTTGGGTGAAAGAATTAAACCCAAAAGTACAAGAAATCAGGCGTACATTGCTTGACCTCAAAACTACTACCCGCAAGCAAACCAGTTTCGTCAATACTATCAAAGGAAGACTTGCTTGGGAATATGCTGCCCGCGCCACAGTTAAAAGCGTTCGGCCGAACGGTTTCTTAAAAACAGGACAGCCACCGGCTTTCTGGGCTTGGCTTGCCGAGCGCGGCGAGTTTCTATCAAAAGCAGTTGTATCCCGGTTTGAAAATCACTACCACAAGGAGCAACAGAGCGATCGGGCGAACATCTCCGATCTGACGCGCCAGTTTGCAGCAGCGATCTGCGATTTGCACGACATTGAAGCCGCGCTCGAACTCCATCTCATAGAACTACTAGGTGACAGTTTGTTCGATCGCTATCACCAAGTTTTTGACCGGTTCGCTTTCGGACACCGCGAGCGCGGGTGGATACTTAGCAGAATTTACCCGTTTGAAGATTTCCAGTGCTTACCCAAAAAACGCGCGCTTCGGAGATTCCGGCAAGCTTGCGGTCTTGGCAAGGTTGAGAAATCTAGCGGCCAAGTCCGGGCCGGTGGCGGCGGTGGCAAGTGGACAGGCTGCGCGAACACCAGGAGCACCATGTGGACTTACATCAACTGTAGGATTGAACCGCAAAAGCTCAAAGGTCAGGCGTACACCCCTGTTCAATTAGAACTGCGAGAATATTTCCTTGGCCGCGCCCTCGATGCCGACGGAACAAAAAAGCGCGGCGGTCGGCTGGCAGACGCTCGAAATGCTAGCTGCCGGAAACTGGCGGATCTAGTGTTTCGAGAACTTTACAATGAGATAAGGTAACGAGATGATAGGCGATCGACTCCGATCGCCTTTTTGCTAAATCAAACCGTCAAAGTGTGCGGAGACAGTAGAAATTTTAATTAAAGAGCGGCAAACACTTGGTGACAAACTACTTTTAAGGCTACTTTTGTAAAGGCTTAGTTATTGGAAAAACTCTTATTTTTATGACAGACAGCGCGAATCAAGGCATTGACCGAGCTCCTCGCCGATTGTTGGTGACGGGCGGGGCTGGATTTATCGGCTCGAATTTTGTGCATCACTGGTGCAGCAGCTATCCGGGCGATCGAGTAGTCGTACTCGACGCTTTAACCTACGCCGGAAACCGACAAACCCTGGCAACTTTGGAAGGAGGCGAAAATTTTCGGTTTGTGCAGGGGGATATTTGCGATCGTACCTTAGTCGATACCTTGCTCAAAGAAGAAAACATCACCACAGTCGCCCACTTTGCCGCAGAATCCCACGTTGACAGGTCAATTATCGGGCCTGCCGCCTTTGTTCAAACCAACGTTGTCGGAACCTTCACACTTTTAGAAGCCTTCCGCAAGCATTTTGAAGCAATTGATGAGGCATCTCTCAAAGCACAAATGCGCTTCCTCCACGTTTCTACCGACGAAGTTTACGGCAGTCTCGGCCCCGACGACCCAGCCTTCACAGAAACAACGGCCTACTCGCCCAACAGTCCCTACTCAGCCTCCAAAGCTGGCAGCGACCACCTCGCCCGCGCCTATTTCCACACCTACGGCGTCCCGACAATTATCACCAACTGTTCCAACAATTACGGCCCCTATCACTTCCCAGAAAAGCTCATTCCATTAATGTGCATCAATATGTTATTGGGCAAACCGCTGCCAGTATACGGCGACGGTCAAAACGTGCGAGATTGGCTGTACGTTCTCGACCACTGCCGCGCTTTAGATGCCGTTATTCACCGCGGTCAACCTGGGGAAACCTACAATGTTGGCGGCAACAACGAGGTCAAAAATCTCGATTTAGTAAAAATGCTGTGTCAGCTAATGGACGAATTAGCTTCTGATTTGCCCGCCCGTCCTTGCGAACAATTGATCGCATTTGTCAAAGACAGAGCGGGGCACGATCGGCGTTATGCTATTGATGCCACCAAAATTAAAACAGAGTTAGGTTGGACTCCCTCAGTAACCGTTGAAGAAGGTTTGCGACAGACTGTAGAATGGTACCTAGCCCATCGGGAGTGGTGGGAACCCCTGCTTTCGGAGGAATATCAAACTTACTACCGGAAAGTCTACTCTAACTAATCTCCTCCTGGACGCACCGGCTACAAAAAAGCAGAACCAGTAAAAAACTGGTTTTCCAGCTCAATAGTGCGTCCAAGAAAGGTTTCTGTCTTGCCTTCAAGCTTTATATTTAAACTCTTGGCGCAGAAAGCGGGTTAGAGAAAGAAAAATTTTTAGTTGAGTGCGATCGATCTGAGTTAAAAAACCTGTTTTCTTTTGTCTTTGCTCCTAACTTCAGATTTAATTAGGTGAAGGTGGATATCACACATATTTGCTATTGTCAATCTTTGTGAAGATTTAGTGAAAAATCATCCCAAACGCATAAATTTAAGTGTTTGTAGCTGATAATTTTAAGAGAGTTACAAGCTTAAGCATTTTAGAAGCTTTTAGGAAAAACAAAAAGCAGCAATGACCGAAATAAACTCGCTCAAGCACATCCAAGAACCTAAATACTGGCTGTTAGGCATCGCCTCCGGTTTGATTGCCATACACCTAACTCTGACTTCCAGAACAAACGACACTGACCTGTTCGGTACAATGTTACTGTTTTGGGGAGTCGTAGCATTTCTAATTTGGGAAAGGCACGAATCCTTAACTTTTGAAAGCGGAATTTTCGCCAGCTTTTTTGGGACAGCGTTAATTGCTTTAATATTGCTCAAAAGTTCGTCGATATCGGGATACGACTTTTTTATCCGAGCAACGCCATTTTTGTCTGGAATCAGTCTCGCATTGCTGGCTTCAGGAACAAAAGGACTGAAACAATATTGGCAGGAACTTCTAATTCTTGCGTATACAGCTATTCCTCCCGGATTGATCGGAGTATTTGTTGATGTTCCAAAATTAACAGCTAAATTTTCAGCTTTCATCCTGCACTATGTAGGATTTGAAGTAGTGCGGAAAGGGGTGTTTCTAATCCTAGAAAAGGGAAGCGTGGAAGTAAATCACGGCTGTTCCGGGGTGAATGCGATGCTACAATTGTTAGGACTAGCTCTGGTTTTCTTACTGATGTTTCCTACCACTACGGGTCAGAAAATGGTATTGCCATTCGTGGCAATAATTACTGCATTTGTAGTGAATGCCGCGCGAGTTGGTCTCCTGGCCGTGCTGGTATCGCTATCTCAACCCGAAGCATTTAAATACTGGCACGAAGGAAATGGTTCGGTAATATTTTCGATGATTGCTGTATTTATTTTCGGGTTATTCTGCTGGTTTGCAATTTTGAAAGACCAACCCCCAAATCAGGAAGGACAGAATTGCTAATGGCTATTACCTCTTGGAAACCACTTAGGCTTTCCCTGTTGGCTTTTACTTTGGGAGGGGTTTTGTTGGTTGCCGGAAAGTTGGTTTTCTATCCATCGGACGGCAAGAATGTGGCAACCCCGTTTGAGTTTCCCGAGTCGGTGCCTTTAGCCGATTGGAAACTAAACAAGAGCGCGCTTCTGGAAATCAAGGAAAATTCAGAATTCAAAGCTGCCAGGAAATATGAATATCAAAAAAATAGCATGGCTCTAGAAATAGAGATGCGCTATGCAGTAGACACCATTGGGGATGTGGAAGGTATGATGAGGGGACATACTGTTCTCAAGTCGTCTCCTGGTAAACTAGCATTGGCAAACACTCAAGGCGCGGGGTTTCACGGAATTTTGCAACAGCAAAATCGACTGTATTTGAGTTCGTGTATCAATCCTAATGGCAGTGCTACAGTAACTTCCCAACAGTTTAGATATAATCGAAATACTCGCGATTGGCAGCCAAACCGTATTCTGTTTTGGTTGTTGGGTAGGGGAAATATTCAAGACCGGCGCTGTTTGTGGACTCAGATGTCTGTGCCTTTGGATAAAACAAATCCAGAAGATGCCAAAAAAATTCTAGAGAATGCTTGGGTTTCTTGGTATGAGTGGTGGCAGCCGCGATTCCCCAAACCTTGACTCGATTCAGTCGATTTTAGCTTTTAGCTTTTAGCTTTTAGATTTAATCCACAGGTGAATCTGGAAGCTTGAACAAGAGTCTAAAATGTTTGACTATCCACGACTTTGGTCGGGGGCTTGTATCCGTTCTTGGGCGGCGTCAAGAGAGATTTTTCTTAACAACAACTCTGATTATTTTATGAATGACTTACAAGGCGAACAAGGTTTTTCTATCTACAGACTGCGTTGGATTGGCTACGGTCTATTAATTTTGTCTGTATTAGATACGATTGCAGTTCTTATACCAGCCAATTTTGGCAATCGCCTCTGGGAATTGCAAACGATTGGGGCTGTAGTGGAACGGGTGCCAGTTCCTTTACTGGCAATGGCGCTGATATTTTTTGGCGAAGGATACGAACGCCGAGGTTTGGAAGACCTTTTTTTGAAGGTTTTGTCTTGGGTTTGTCTGCTGCTAGGTCTGGTTTTTCTGTTGATGCTGCCTTTGGGAATTTTTGGTACTATCTACGTCAACAATCAAAACAACCAGCAAATTACTACTCAAGCAAACCAACAATTAGCTCAGTTGCAGCAGGTGGAAGAACGGCTGAATAAGGGTAGTCCTGAAGATTTAAGGAATTTGGCGGGGGAACTTACCCGTTTGGGGGTACAAGCGGATACACAAAACCCACAGCAATTGAAAGAGCAAATTCTTTCGAGAATTACTCCGGCTAAGGAACGGTTACAGACGCAAAGCGCTGCGGTTCAGCAAAGTCAGCGCGTGGGGTTATTTAAAAATGCGATTAAGTGGCTGCTGGGCGCGCTGATTTCTAGTGTTTTGTTTTTTACGCTGTGGCGCGGTACTGACTGGGCTCGCTAGTAGTCCAGCCATTTCAATATTCGTAGGGGCGGGTTCACCAACCATATATAACAATGACGAACAATCTAAATAAACCCGTCCCCGCCCCACGGTAAATATGAATTTACATTTAGATTGTTGGTGGGGTGGGGGCGGGTTTAGGGAATTTGGGGTTTTCCATCTATATGGTTGGTGAACCCGCCCCTACTTAGGAATTTAGGTGCTGTATGAGGGTATTTTCTAGTTTGTCGGCAATGCCTTCAACCCAGTTTTCATCTTGTTTTGTGTAGCTGCGGGGCGCGTTAGCACCTAAGATTAAAACGCCTTGGCTGCCGATGGGTTGACAGATGACTCCTTGAGTATTTTCTGGCAAATAGTCAAATTCAATTTTGCCGGGATAAATATTGAGATTTACTAAATAAACTGGTTTATTTTTGTCGAGCACTCGCTGCAATATTGGCCCTGGTTGGACTTCTGGATTGATGCCTAAAATGCCGCGCCGCAATAGGACTTTTCCTTGATACACAATTACGATCGACCTTGTGGCGGTATTTGTCAACAGCAAACGCGACGCCCAAGCTAATTCTATTTTCACGGCCTCCGGCAAATCCGGCGCAAATTCAAAACCTTCTTCGCCGATAAGTTTTACGGAATCGGGCGATCGCGCTTGCACCTGCTGCCACAGCAAACCTGTTAAAATCAGCAAAGCGCTGATAATTACTCCCAAAGCGTCCGATCGAGCTTGAGAATCTGTAATTTGCTCTGTCAGCAAGCGGTTTACCATTAGCAGCGTACCTGCTAACCCTCCTGCAACTAAGGGCAATTGCCGCAAAACTTTATTGGGATCAGATTTAGTCATTGGTCATTAGTCATTAGTCAACAGTCAACAGTCATTGGTAATTGGTAGTTGGTAATTTAAGTAATGCCAACTGCCAACTGCCAACTGACTTTATCCTACTTCCCCAATTTCGACAATTCGCTGGAAGAGATAGCCGGTGCCGCGGGCGGTGAGAATTAATTCGGGATTGCTGGGGTCGTCTTCCAACTTGGCCCTGAGCCGCGAGATGTGAACGTCCACTACGCGGGTGTCTACGTGGCGTTCTGGCGTGTATCCCCAGACTTCCTGCAAAATTTCCGATCGCGAAAAAGGCTCTCCAGAACGGCTGACAAGCAGTTCTAACAGGCTGAATTCCATGCCGGTGAGCCGAATTCGTTCGTCGCCTTTGTAAACTTGGCGCTTGTTGGTGTCAATCCTGATATTGGTGACGTGGATGACTCCAGAGCTGGGAATGCCCGATGCGCCGTTTTTGTCAACCCGGCGCAGTACCGAACGGATGCGGGCTTCGAGTTCTTTCGGAGAGAAAGGTTTGACGACGTAATCGTCGGCGCCCAATTCTAAACCGGTGATGCGATCGGCTACGTCTCCCAAAGCAGTTAGCATGATGATGGGTACGTCTGACTCTTTACGCAACTCCTGACAGACGCCGTAACCGTCTAGCTTCGGCATCATCACGTCCAAAACCACTAAGTCGGGTTCGGTGTTGCGAAATGTTTCGAGAGCTTCTTCGCCGTCAGCAGCGGTGACGACATCGTAGCCAATCATGGAAAGGCGAGTCTCCAGAATGCGGCGGATACTGGCTTCGTCATCGACTACCAGAATTTTTTCTTTATGGTTTTCCAAGTTACCGAGCACTCCTTAAGTTACATTTCAGATAATGTTAATTTTTTGTACCCTATCATAGAAGACACAAATTGAATCATGGGCGGCGATCGGTCTGAAAGCTTGATAATTGCTTTAACTCAGACTTTTCTAAATGTTAGGGTAACTATTTATCTATAGTAAACAATGCCTAAGCCTCGAATACAATATATTTGTCGGGAATGCGGCTATGATTCACCACAATATTTTGGCAGATGTCCTAGCTGTCAGAAGTGGGATTCTTTTGACGAGCAGTTAGAACAACCTACTGCTGGTGTGCCGCGGGCTGGTTTAACTGGGGTGACAACTAAGACAGTGGGCGGTTCGCCCCCTGATAAGTCGAAGGGTCAACCAAGGGTATCTTTCAGATTATCGCAGATTTCCGACCAAACTCAGTCTCGCTGGCCTTCTGGTTACGGGGAGCTCGATCGAGTTTTGGGAGGCGGGATTGTTCCGGGCTCGCTGGTGTTGATTGGGGGGGAACCGGGAATCGGAAAATCGACGCTGCTGTTGCAGGTGGCGAATATGTTGTCCCGCAAGGATCGGATACTGTATGTCAGTGCGGAGGAGTCCGGCCAGCAGGTGAAGTTGCGATCGCAGCGTTTGGGCGTGGCTAATCCGGTTGATTTGTCAAGCAACGGCGGGCATAAATCTGGCAGCAACGGGGAAGCTAAAAAGGATTCCGAGGACAATTCAGCGGAGAATTTCTATTTGCTTCCAGAGACGGATTTAGAAGTTGTTTTGCGGGAGTTGGAAGCGCTGAAACCGAATGTAGCGGTAGTTGACAGCATCCAAACTATTTATTTTGCTAGTTTAACATCGGCGCCCGGTTCGGTGGCTCAGGTGCGGGAATGTACGTCTGCTTTGATGCAGGTGGCGAAAAGGGAAAATATTACTTTATTTATTGTCGGTCACGTTACGAAAGATGGAGCTTTGGCGGGGCCGAGGGTTTTGGAACATTTGGTAGATACTGTACTGTATTTTGAGGGCGATCGCTTTGCTTCTCATCGACTTTTGCGATCGATGAAAAACCGTTTTGGCGCGACTCACGAAATCGGTGTTTTTGAAATGGTAGCAAACGGTTTGCGAGAAGTAGATAATCCGTCGGAGTTGTTTTTAGGAAATAAAGATGAGTTTTCGCCCGGTACTTCCACGACTGTTGCTTGCGAAGGAACTAGACCGATTCTAGTAGAAATTCAGGCGTTAGTCAGCCCTGCGAGTTTTGGTTCGCCGCGCCGGACTACTACTGGTGTGGACAATGGTAGATTGCAGCAAATTTTAGCTGTTTTGGAGAAAAGGGTGGGGATTCCTTTATCTAAATTAGATGTAATTTTGGCGTCGGTGGGCGGGTTGAAAGTGGAGGAACCGGCGGCGGATTTGGCAGTGGCGATCGCCGTTGTGGCCAGTTTTCGCGATCGGGTGGTTGATGCACGCACAGTTTTGCTTGGGGAAGTGGGTTTGGGGGGACAGGTGCGGCCGGTTTCCCAATTAGAATTGCGGCTGAGGGAAGCGGCGAAATTGGGTTTCAAAAGGGCGATTATTCCTAAGAATCAAGCGGTGCCAGATTTGGGGATGCAGATTATTCCGGTGGCGAAGGTAATCGATGCAATTATTGCGGCGATTCCGGCTACTCCTGCTCAGTTGCAGCCTGGTGATTTAGAGTTTCAGCCTGTTGATTTGGAGGAAGAGGATTTATCGAATTGAGTTAAAATAGTGATGCTGGAGATTGACTGTAATCAGGCAAAAAATATGTATCAAGTAGACATTATTGAGGCAAAAGAAAAGCTTCTGAAATTAATGGAAGTGGCGATGATAGGCGAAGAAGTGGCGATTACTCAAGATAACCAGCCTGTTGTAAAATTGGTAGTAATTCCCAAACAAGCTAAACCCAATAGGCAAGCAGGAAGTGCCAAAGGAATGGTTTGGATGTCCGATAATTTTGATAAACCGCTAGAAGAGTTTAAGGAGTACATGGAATGAGATTGTTGTTGGACACTCATGCCTTTATTTGGTATACGACAGACAGTTCGAGACTCACCGCAACAGGGCGATCGCTAATTGACAACGGAGAGAACGATATTCTCCTCAGTACAGCTAGCGTCTGAGAAATGGCGATCGAACATAGTATAGGCCGGCTAACTTTTAGTATGCCTTTTATGGAGTTTATCAAGCAGCAGATCGCAGTTAATAGAATTGATATACTGGAAATAACTTTCGACCACATTGAGGTTGTGGCTTCACTGCCTTTGCATCACCGTGACCCATTTGACAGGCTGATAATTGCACAATCTATGGCGGAACAGATACCGATTTTGAGCGTTGATGCTATTTTTGATGCTTAGGCGATCGCGCGGGTGTGGTGAATTAAGTTAGTTTAAAAATAAAGAGGCGAAGATGAAACAATTTAGAATCATCATTGAAAAACATTCCGATGGTTATGTAGCCTATCCCCTTGGTATCAAAGGTGCCGTAGTTGGTGAAGGTGACACCTATGAAGAAGCCTTAGCTGATGTCAAGTCAGCTATTCGTTGCTACATCGAAGTATTTGGCAAAGAAACAATGGAAAACGAATCACCGGCGATCGAGACTTTTTTAGTAGAAGCAGAGGTGGCTATTTAATGTCAAAGTTTCCTGTCGATGCTTCTAAAAGACGAGTCATCAGAACATTTCAGTTGTTGGGTTTTCGGATTATTAGAGAACGCGAACATATTGTCATGGTGCGACAGAATCAGGATGGCACGGAGACTCCGTTAGTAATGCCTAACCACGATCAAATAAAATCAGGGACACTGAGAGCAATTTGTACTCAGACGGGAATTTCTAGAGAGGAATTTTTAATAGCTTATGCACAAAGTTGAGTGCAGATACTATCTACGATAATAATTGAAATATGTCAAATTAAATAGCGCCTTTTTTGAGGTGCGTTTTCACGAAAAAATGAACAAATCAAAAAGACGCAAAAATCAGTGGTCAAATGAACTAAACGACATCATTCGAGGTGCATCGGGTGGCTTTTTGTTCGGAATTCCGCTGCTTTATACGATGGAGGTTTGGTGGATCGGTTCGCATACTAAACCAGCGGAAATGTCGATCGCGATCGCAACTACTTTGATCGTGGTTTTCTTGCTGACTCGCACTGAAGGTTTTCGCAAAACTAAAGATATCCGCTGGCTAGATGCTGCAATCGATACCGTAGAAGCGATGGCCATCGGCATTGTCTGCGCGGCTTTTGTCCTGTTTTTGCTCAAGGAAATTACCCCGGAGACTCCGCTGCAAGAAACTTTGGGAAAAATCATCTTTGAAGGCCTGCCCTTTGCCTTGGGAGTAGCCCTGGCAAACGGTTTCTTGAGCGGCGATCGCTATCAAAGTTCAGACAGCGAACAGGAACCTACAATTAATGCAACTCTAGCAGATATCGGCGCTACTTTAATCGGCGCGACGATCATTGCTTTCAACATCGCTCCAACTGACGAAATTCCCATGCTAGCGGCAGGTATTTCGCCACCTAGGCAATTAGCAATTATCGCCGCCTCGCTGCTAATTTCCTACGGTATTGTATTTGTAGCAGGCTTTACTTATCAAGCGAAACGGCAGCAGCAGCAAGGGATTTTTCAACGTCCCCTCAGCGAAACTGTCATGGCTTATTTAGTGTCCCTGGCGGCTTGTGCATTTATGATGTTTTTCTTCCACAAACTCAGTTTTGACGACCCGTGGTCGATTTGGTTGAACTATACGTTAGTATTGGGATTGCCGGCGACTATTGGGGGCGCGGCGGGGAGGTTAGCGGTATGAGTGAAAGTAATAACGAACAGCAAGAAAAAAGAACTCCTGCTGAATGGGTGACATTTGCGATCGCCTGCTCGATCCTCTTTTCCCTCACCGGACTGGTAATCTACAACTGGGTGACTAAAAAAGAGGAACCTCCGGTTATTTCTGTCACTCGGAACACGCCTATTCGCGAAAATCAAGGGCAATTTTACGTGCCGTTTACAGTAACTAACACGGGCGGCGAAACGGCAGAATCAGTGCAAATTATGGCAGAACTCCGCGTCAACGGTGAAGTTGTAGAATCCGGCGACCAACAAATTGATTTTTTGTCAAGCGGTGAAACTCAAGAAGGAGCTTTTATCTTCAGCCGCAACCCCAGTCAAGGTGAGTTGATTGTGCGATCGAGCAGTTACAAACTGCCTTAACAAAGTTTTCAACTCTCGTTTCCGGTAAGTGTGACCCTCATAAAATCCTGTCGCTGGGTGGGGGCGGGTTTAAAAATACCTTAGTTATTAAGGATCGCGAATTAAACAACTTACAATTTTAATTGTTATTGTGGGATGGGCGTCCCGCCCGTCCACTCATGACGGGCGGGACGCCCATCCCACTTTCAATAGTGGAAGTTGTTTAATTCTCATTCCTAAGCAGAGATACGGGTGAACCCGCCCCTACAAAATTTACGTTTATTGACTCGGTATCACGTTAAATAGACATAATTCCCGTAGGGGCGGGTTCACCCATCTCTCCAATCCAGTGAGAGATTCATTAAACCCGCCCCAACCTCGATATTGTAGTGCGATCGAGCTAACGCTTCACGAGATTGTGTTCCCACTTCCAAACACAGCTAGAAATCAAATTCGTGCAGATATGAGCCGTAATTGGCACTAACAAATTCCCAGTAGCTAAAACACTGTAACCCAACAGCAATCCGACAGCCGTTGCCCAAACAGCATAAGGCCACTGATCCAGGGATCCCAAGTGCAGAATACCGAAACAAAAACTCGATAAAACTAAACTGGTAACATTCAATCCCAAAGCAGACAGCATCACGCCTCGAAATAGCAATTCTTCGCTAAGTCCCGGCAGCAGTCCCAGCCAGATTAAATCCGGCCAAAACAAAGGTTTGAGCACTACTTCCAAGTAAACATCCGCACTCCGGCGATAACCGGGCCAGAGTTGATAAACGATCGCACTACCGCCTGTAATTGCCAGTCCGATCGCAAATCCTTTGAGCAAGTCCATTCCTATCAATTTGACTGGCAAAAGCGATACCGATCCAAATAGCAACCACAATTTAGCTACCGCCAGCAACATAATTGCTGTCACGCCCATTGCTACTAAAACTTGGGTGCGTGTCAAGGGTTCAATTTCAGGATTTTCGGGAATTTTTTGTGCCACTTAATAACTTTTAGATTTGAGGTTTGAGATTTTAGATTTGTTTAGTTTAGTCAGACAAACAACGCAGGGAGGAGATGTCTGCACCCAAGGAAGCTGGATTGATGCCGGCTCGCAAAGCGACCAAAACTCCGATCGCCTCTAAATATGAGTTTACCTGCAAAGCTTTGATTCCGAGTTTTTCTGGAGTCGCCTGCATCTGGGTTTTGTTGTCGCCCACAGCGATGATTTGTACCGACGATCGCCCGCTCAAACTCAGAATAGCACTGCCGCCGCAGGCTGTGGCGGGTATCACCACCGCATCGACTCGATCTGCCCACAAACCCTGAGACTCGAAATCTCGCCTGTTTGCATAGAATTTCTCTCTTGTCGGGAGTAGGGGTTGGGCATCTTGCCCGCCCAATACCTGGGACAGGCCAGATGCCTGTCCCACAGTTGGAGTGACAAACTGTGACAGGCCAGATGCCTGTCCCACAGTTGGAGTGACAAACTGTGACAGGCCAGATGCCTGTCCCACAGTTGGAGTGACAAATTGGGGTGCTTTGCTCAGGCCCGCAAGCACGCAAGGTAGGAAAGTATAGCCGATTTCCTCAGCAGCCGATCGCGGGGACAGGTGCGGATCGAGGGGAAGCGCAGACAGCGCCGGGGCGTGGGCGCAGGGGATTTTAAACGTCCTGACGACGAGGTGGCTGATGAGGGCTTCCGCGCCGGCGAGGGGGTCAACTCCTTTGCCGCGGCGGTAGTTTTCGAGGGCGAGGCTGCCTTCATCGTCGGGAAATCTGGCCACAACTGCGATCGCCTCTACTCTTGCTTGTGCGATTAATTTTTCTGCCGCGCGCAATAAACTGTCGGGATTGCCGATCGTCCCCCAGGATGCCCCTGATTCAGAAATACGCAATTCTACTTGCAGGGGGCGATCGGTTAAAACCCAATCGGTTATATTCAAACCCAGTGTAGCTCTCGCTGCATCAGCCACTTGCAAGTGTCGCAACTGCAAGTCTGGTTCGATCGCGGAATCTAGAATTAAGCCGATGCGATTTTGATGTACTGGTTGCAGTCCCCAGCATCCGGCTGCAAATTTGTCAAGGGCGTAACCTTCAACGTAGAGGGCGTTAGGTATCGGCCAATAAAGTTGAGCGCCGTTGAGGACGTTGGGGTGAGCGATCAGGGTGTCTGAAATTTGGGCGATCGCCCTAGCCACGGGCAGCCCATCTCCTGCAAACCCACCAATCGAGGCTCCAACGCCTGTGGGGACTATCAAAACCACTGTCAAAGGGCGGGGGTTCACGATGCTGCGGGGGATGCTTCCACGAGCACGTAGCCTTCTACCACGGCCTTTTGCCGATCGACATCCACATCTGTGACTGCCCACCGTAGGGGTTCGCCGTGCTTTTGCAGTTCAATTTCAATAGCCGAGTGCAGTTGCTCGGCTGTCTCGTGGAGGTCAACTTCTGCGGAAATGAAATGGGTAGTCATAGGGCGATCCATAGTGGTTTTACCGCTAACGGTACTTAGGTCAATTTTAGCTTAGTGCTAGGATTTACCGAACTGGCGATCGTACACAATGTCTTCTTTTTCTGTTTCTATCTTCAAGTTCGATCGGGGATAAGCAACACACAGCAACACATAACCTTCTGCCTGAAGTTCGGGACTAACGCCCATGCCATCAACTTGATCGACTTGACCCTCAATAATTTTAGCAGCGCAAGTAGTACAAACCCCCGCATTGCATGAACTCGGCAACTCAATGCCGGCGGCGTTGGCGGCGCGGAGAATTTGTTTATCTTCCGGTACTTCTACGGTATAGGTAGAGCCTTGGTGGATCAATTCAACAGTGTAAGTCTTAGACATATATCAATTATTGGTTTTAATTCCCCAATTGGAATTTACGCTAGATTTTGAAACAAAGCAATCAGTATTTTACCGCTGTTTGTGCTTTTGTGCAATTTTACAACTTCAGTTTTTATTGATAATTTTTTTTATTAATTGGCTGGGCGAGCTAGTGGCATTTTGTCAATGACTTTTTCACAAATTATTACAAGCCTCACGGCGGAACTGTGCCGCAAAGCACTTATACCTAATTAATTTTTTGCCTTCAAGCCAACAACTCATCAACCGCAACACTAAAACCCGGCAGCACTAGCTGAGTGCTGACTGTAGAACCCAAGTTAAAAGTTAACTTTTGAGTTTGAGTCATTATCAATATCCAGCGACTTTCTGGAAAAACAATCCAAGCTTCCAGACAACCCGAATCTAAATATTCTTGTGCTTTTAGAAAAATCTCTTCCGCAATATCAGTAGGAGAAACTATTTCAGCAATTAACGGCGGACTTTGAGGCAAAGTCGGAACATCACCAAATTGAGCAACAAGTTCAGCAGTCAGATAAGCTACATCAGGGCGGCGCACTCGCCTGTCTGTACGGCAAGGAACTTCGACATAAACTTCTCCTCCCTGCCCGCTAGAATCTTTGTAATTTCCCCAAGAACGATCTAGTCTAGATTGGATTCGACTGTGTTTTGCTGTCATGCCATTTTTCTCCACAATTTGCCCGTCCACCCATTCCATATCGTCGGTGGGACTGGCTATAAAGTCTTCTAGAGAAACATTGTCTGATAAAACGGCTGTCATTACCATAGCCATTTACTCCCTTTTGCAGAATTCACTAAATTATAGCAATCTTTGGTAATTGGTAATTGGTAATTGGTAATTGGTAATTGGTAATTGGTAATGAGTTGATTGTAACTGAGATATTGCACCATTTTCAGCAACAGGCAAGATGCCTGTTCCACAAGAAAATTAATATCTTTGTGGAACAGGCATCTTGCCTGTTCATAAAAGGCTTATTGAGAATGGTGCAATATCTCAGTTGGAGTAAAAAAATAACCCATGTTCTATGCCCCATGCCCCATGCCCCATGCCCAATTTACTCAATATTAATTTGATTGGGAGGCTTAGGTTGATTCGGTTTGTCATCCTTCAAAGTTTTACGCCCAGAACTAGCATAATCCTTATAAAAATCCACAAACATCTTTGTTAACTGCTGCAAAGAAAGTTGTTCCCCATTAACTTGAGCTTTCATATAAGCTTTAAGCACTTCAATGTAAGCCAAACCGAGGGCAAGCGTGAGAGTTGCTGCCGTTGCACCGGAGATAGCACCGCCGACAACAGTACCCGCACCCGGAATCATTTTAATCAAATTAGTAACAATACTTCTGCCGACAGCAGTCACCCCGCCAGCGCCGCTAATAGCAGACAGCATCGCCGAAATAAACCCCTTATCAAAGGGCATTCCAAAAATTACCGTAATATTAGCAATCATTGCCGTTTGCATCGTCATCAAAATCGGCGCATCAGCAAACGGTACAGGAGTCGCACCGACAATTGCAGAACCTGCAACATAAGCACTTAGATACTTAAATGCCATATCGGATTTGAGCGCAATATTGGCAATTTGTTCTTTCACAAAAGCTTTTTTAGCGACTTCCGGCAGCAGTTGAAAAGTTGCATCTACTAACTTGTCTAAACCGTGAGATTTTACTGTATAATCTTCATCAATTTCTTCCGGTTCAGCCATGACGGGGATGATTTGACTGACTGGTAAATTCATGTGTTCCAGTTGCTTGAAAAATTCCCCCGGCTTTTTAGAGGTTGTCTGAGTCAGCACTAAAAGAACTGGTACATCTTTGACTTCCATTTCTTTTAACCAGCTTTCCTCGACAGATTCTATTCTATTGGCGCTGTGATTGATGCAGTACCAGATGACGTGAATGTGGTCTTTTGGGTGCAGGAGTCTTTGGTCTTCAATCAGTTTAGCAACGTTTAATTGAATAACTTTAATTTGTTCGGCGTTGAGTTCGAGTCCGGGAGTATCGTAGACTGTAATTGGGCAATTCGGTTTGGTATATTGGCGAATGCCTTGAGTGATGGGGCGGCCGACTCCGGTTTCGGCTAAGCGTTGGCGAAAAACGGAATTGATCAGGGTACTTTTGCCGACACCGGTTTTGCCGATGACTAAAACATTGCACTGTCCCACTTGGTTTTCTGCGTCTTTGAAGGCGTAGTAACTTCTATTTAAAAGCTCGTCTAAGGAAAAGTCGTCTGACATGGCGGTTTGCTCCGATAATGGTGGGATATTAATTCAATACCACCGAATAGAATTCCGATGCTCTACAAACGAAGTCCGCCTACGCGGACTGGGGGAGTCTTAAGAATATTGTAGCAATTTGATTTAAGAACTGGTGCAACGGGTAGAGGAGAGTTTTGTGTCGCGTGCTGCTAAATAAAAGGTTGTAGAATTTAGTTTAAGCTAGCAATCGATCGACTTCGATGCTAAAACCGATCAGGATTTGTTGAGTGCTGGCGGTATCGCCGGATCTAAATGTCAATATTTGATTGTGAGTCATCACGAATATTAAACGACTTTCTGGAAAAACTAACCAGACTTCCTGACAGCTAGATTCTAAATATTCCTGTGCTTTGAGAAAGACATCTTCAGCGATATCGGTGGGTGAAACTATTTCGGAATTAACGGAAAACTTTGGGGTAAAGTGGCAAGATTGCCAAACTGTGCAACTAATTCGGGTGTGAGATAGGCGACATCGGGGCGGCGAATTTGTTGGTTAGTGCGACAAGGTGGTGAAATATAAACTTCTCCTCTTTGTTTGCTGGAAATCATGTAATTTGCCCAAGCACAACCCAGGCTTGATTGAATTTTACCATGCTTGAGCGTGGCTCCATTTTTCTCCACAAGTTTGCCGTCTACCAATTCCATGTTGTCGGGCGGATGAGCCATGAACTCTTCTAGAGTAAAATGATTCTGTGCGGCAGTAGCAGTGACCATAGTCATTTCCTCGTTTTTACAAATCGGTTTCAGAACTTGCCTGTATGATATTCGATCAAACCTTCACCAATGGCGCAAACTCCTCTAACTTCACTTGTAAGTCATCCACCAGTATTAAACGATACCTTTCGGTAGTTTTCAACTTGTGGAGAACATAACTAGCAAACTCATCTCGCCACTTTTTTCTATCAAGTTCATTCGAGATGTTCAGCGCTCTGATTGATAGGTTGTAAGGGTATTCTTCAAAGTCGATCTCTTTATCATTTTCAAAATCATGCTTTCCTACTGTAAGAGTGATTGTTGAGTTACGAAACTCATACCAGTTGTCAATGCCATCAGAAACCAGCTCTAATTTAAGAGCCAATATAAACTCTAATTCTTTGATTAAATGTTCGATGTCCTGTGGAACGTCTACAAAAATATCTAGTGTGCGAGACATAAAAACCTCCTTTATTGAAACTCAGTAAAAGTGATGTCATAGATATCGCCAATAATTCGGACGCTATCAATTTTTCCGCGTGTAATATTTTTCGCCCTCTGCAAACCTCGTTCAGCCTCAGCCTCTATCAACCCAGACACCCTAGCATCTATAATTATATCCCTAGCCTGTCCGCCTCGTCTAATCGAGTTGTTGATCTGATTTTTTACTGTCGCGCTTGTAGCACCGGCATCTAGACTTTTGAATTCAGTGAATTTTCCATCTACCTCAGCATCGGGATTTCTACCTCCATCGGTTTTTTCCACCAAGGCTTTAACATTTTTTCCCTCTCTTTCTAGAAATTCAGCAATCGCTCTTTCGGTTTCACCAAAAGCTCTTTCTGATTCATCAATACTGCCACAATTAGCCGAATTTTGCTCAGGGGTTTGGTTAGTCCCGTTATTCACCATTTTTCGTTTTTTTCTCTGCTCAAGGAGTTACTTGGACTTTTAGCAAAGACTTAAGATAAGTATAAATTAATTCTTTTTTCCAAAGTATATGTTCATAATCAATGGTCATAGGATGGATGGTAACATTGACCCCGTTTTCTTGAGATTGAAGTCGATTTATTTGGTGCTGACATTTAGCATAAGTATCTCTAGGTACATAAAATTTGACTTCACCTCCTCCATTTTCCTGAAGATAGTTAACATATTTCTTGGCTGCTGCCTTAATACTATTAATGGAACTAGGTTTATAAGCTTTTGCATCACAAATTAAACGATGAGATGTTATATGAAAATCTGGTTTACAGTATTCTTTGCCATTTTCAAAATTAAGTTTAGGTTTGATTTGTAAACTTGATAGAAGATTCTCTGTATCATCAGAATCTAACAGCATTTTTAATAAGGCTAATTCCCCTTGATCGCCTTGTAGTTGCGTATTCGGTTTTTTTTGATAATAGTCACTGGCGGGATTTTGGGTTAAATCAGTGAGTCTTTCTGTCGCGTTGGGATTTTCATATAACATCCAAGAATCACCCGGAATGTTAGCGAGTTCGAGGGCTAGCCACGAGGGTACACCTGATGCAATAGCCGTTGTCAAAAAAATCTCGCTTTTGGCGATCGCATCTTGAATAGAAGTATCATTAACAGTCGTATTAGCCAATTTAATTTTTGGAGAACCGCCTTGCCATTTATCCCAGTCTGTTATGGTTTCTATCGGCAGCTTATTAACGCAATCAGGATAAGTATAGCTAAAGATATTCTCCAGATTCTTTGCTCCATTTTTTGACAATTTCATCCATTACTGTACTGGTTTTACGCATTTGACGAGATAATTCTGTAAGCTCTCGCTGGATACCTTTAAATTTCCTGCTTAGATCGCGCTTGGCAGTAATATCTATACTTTTGGTTGAAGACTCTACTTCCTCAACTTGCTCCCGTAACTTGACCAACATTTTCTGAAACTCCTCAATCGTGCTTTCAACTGACATAACTTGTACCTCCAAAGGCTATTTACAACTATTTATCTTTTATTTGTTAGCCTACCCCAAAGTGTATCAGATACAGGAAGGTTAGGTTTTGGTCTTTTGATTTCAGGAGTATTTACAAAGTTAACACCATTTTCATTCTGGATGACAGCCCTTCCCTGACCTCTGTTTCCAGATGGAATTCTAGCCGCCATAAAATTGCCTAAAAGATGCTCACTTGTTCCTTCGGAAACTCTGAAAATAACTCTCTCATCGAGTTGTTCTATTACTTGAGGGTCAATTAAGTTAATCGGTCTTTGCGTACAGTAGATTAAATGAATTCCCAGAGCTCTGCCTTGAGTAGCATATTCCTGTAAATACCTTTCAGTATCTTCTCTCAAATCGCAATCCATATTCTCTATTCTAGCAGCTTCATCGACAATCACAAGAATTCGATGCTCTTCATAACCAAACTCTCTTAATTCTTTAATATCATCCACTCCTACTTCTTCATAGATTTTAGTTTTCCTTCTCTCAAATTCTTTGTCGTATATTTCCTTGAGAAAATTAGGATAATTATCGGGTTCTGTTTCTACATGAATGTTAACTCCTGCTTTTTTTAATAAAAGGAACTGCTTTTTGGGATCGAGTACGTAAACTTGTCGTTGAGGTTCGGCGTAAAGAAATTGAAAAACTACCCAGAATAAAAAAATTGTCTTGCCAGAACCGTTCAGACCAGCAACTAAACGATGGGCAATAGAACTCCAGTCAGAATACACGATAGTCCCATCCTCAGCAAGACCGACTATATACCGATCTCCTTTGATTGTGTGACCGTATTTTCTAAATATCTCCTCAGCATTGGGTTTAATTAGCGGCGGTTGTTCTTGAGGAATACCGGGAACTGGAATATTACCAGGAATAACTATGCGGAAAAATCCGCTAATCTCTTCTAGCGTTGCATAGCGGTGTAAGGGTTTAAGGTCTTTGATCAGGGCTAAAGGACTTTTCCCAGAACTATTAAAAGATTGAGTGATAGCTGAAGGTGACGGTGGCAGAATCTCTCCTCTTGATGACGGTGGTAAAGCTGCGTTATTACAATTTGCAATAGGAGATGTAAATGGCTTAAAACAAGCATCAGTAGATCCGTCACCTAATTCGTTATTACTGATCTTAGGTTTTACAGGTTGTCTGATCGACTTATCCTCAAAGTCACCCTGCCAGCCCTTCCGTTCTACAGCCATAGAAATCTCTACCTTTTCAGTGGATTTCAAACTTTTCAAGAACTTTTGAGTATCCATATCACGACTCACAATTTCAACACAGTCTTGTTCTCCGTGGCTTTGGGCTGCTGTTGCACTTCTTACTAATTCCATTAAAACAGGGCGGATGTTACTTCTGGTTTGTGCTAGTGCTTTGATACTGTACTTAAATAAGTTGCTGTGTAGATAGGTTGTTTGATAGTGCTGATAAATGCTTAATGCTCTCTCAAAAAAGATATCTCTGCGATGACTTGTGACCTGTTGCAGTTGAGGTATCATTTGAGCCAGTGCTTTAGCTAACTCTGACCTATCTTCTGATTTTTGACAGACTTGCAGGGTGATTTCTAGTAAAAATTTTTCATTTAATCGATTCAGGATATAACACACATCTAACATATTGTTATTTTTGTTAGCATCGAAAAAATCTGGCACATAGTAGTCTTGCGAGTGGAAAGATTCCGGCTTCAGAGCTTCTCCAATATGGTTGACCCACCCCAAGTCTTGACATTGATTTAACCCAGACGATAGTTCTAAATTGTAAAAAACACTTAAATTTGAAATTTGAATAAAACTGATTATTTTTTCGTTGATTATATCTATTTCCCGACAATCATTGTGCGAGTAATTGAATATCAAGTAAATTTTTAACTGTTCATTTTTAGAGTTGTTCGGGTCATAAAAGTAACGCAGAGAAAGGGTTAAGCCATTGGTGTTGTCTAAGCTAAGGAAATGCTGCAATAATCCTCGCTGACTGTCTGCGTTCGACTGGCGAACTTGATTACCGTATCGGTCAATATATTTCTGAGAATTGAGATTAGGCAGTTCTGGAATCAAAATATAAAGAGGAAAGATGCGAGTCATATCAGCTTAATATGTTTTTCTAGTGGAGTTTGATTTTTCTATTCGCTAATTTTTCTGATAATGAATCCTAACATAAACAATATTTCTCTTAGCGTATATGTAGGAATGAAAATGAGACTCATAATTATAATTCCGCAAATAATAACACCGATTATTGCACCAATAATACCGACTATTGCATTGATAACATACTGAAAGAATACAGTTATCTCAGTTATACCAGTAGGATCTCCAACCAAAAACTTTATTACCGCCAATAAAAGACCGCAAAATAAACCAACAATACCCGCTATTAGTGTTCCCCCAAAGCATAATAAAAGATAGCCATTTATTGCTTGTATAAACAAATCTGATGAGCCACTTGTAAGTGAAACAAACCAAATTATAATACATATCACAAGCAAGACGATAGGGCCAACTATTATTGCCTGTGCAAAATAAGGTAGATTTTGAATATATGCAAAAATTGAATAAGGATTTTGAATTGCAGATGAAAATAAAGAATATACTTTTTCAATTACAGACAAAAATAGCGGGTGATAGATATACAAAACTATTATAGCGATTGCCATAACTGTGCAATCTATCACAAATCTTCCGATTTCTATTTTTTCTTCTTTTAAGATTTCAACAGCTTTCAATTCTAGCCTTGATTTATAAGCTTCTAAACTTTGAATATGCTTGGATAATAAATTACTGTATTCTGTTTGCTTCAAAGACAAAAATATTTTAACTTCGGTAGCGTCTTTATTGCAGCTCAATATAGCATTCTGAAATATTCTCTCAATCTCTTTCTGATATTGCCTAGTAGAGGCTATTTCTTCCTCAACCTGTGCAACGGTCGTAAAATTAAAATTAACCGTTGGAGAGCGAAACTGAAAATCTAGAGCTGTGAGTATATAACGGGAAGTTTGATCTAACCTCTCTAGATGCTGCTTGAGCAGTAATACAGTTGTGTCTCTCACACTTGATTCACGGTGTTGGAGAAACTCTACAAGATTGCGGATTTTTTTATCTATATTAGAAGCATAAATTGTGCCAATGCACTGAATAGCTTTAAGTTGCTCTCCTAGATTATCTCTAGTATCTAATATGAGCGAACCTCGGAGAGCTTTGAGCAAAAAGGGAACTGATGCTTCACCCAGTCGGATTACATTACCATTCCAATCCCTTGAGATAACGGCTGCTTTACCCCTAACCTCAGCTTTTAACCACGATCCAGCTTCGTTAATGGTTTTAGCGGCAAGCCGCCGGAGGTCGATATCAGTATTATCCAAGAAAGGCATCAGAGCTTTTGATAATCTTTCTCTTGTTTCATAATCCTGATAGTTTCTATCTCTGAAAAGAGAGTCTGCTGAACGTAAACTAGCTTCGACAACAAACTTTTGTAAACCATAAGCCTGCGTCACCAATTCACAACCTGTAACACCTAACCTAGTTAGAATATCGTCAACAATTTTTAGGGAATTAGCAGGAATTGATTGGAGTAACTGAAGCAAATGATTTTTCGGTGCGTACACCCAAAAATCAATAAATTCTTTATATCGGATAGGATCGTTGAATAAGTACCTCTCAGTAAGACGTTTGAGATTTTCACTTATAATTTGCCTTTGAATATCCTCAACAGACTTGAACAAGAACTTAGCTGAAACCATCTGAGGATATTTCAATTGCTGAATTGTCCAAGCTGCTGACAAACGAGTGAGTTCGCTACCTGATTGAGCCTCTTGGGACAATTTTTCAAATATTCTTTGGCTATGACACTTATAATCGTCCGGGTTAGGTAGCTGATAAATTTCATCTAAAGGTTCGTCAAGTCCGTCAATATAACCGAGATTCGCAAGTTTTGTTCTGATTGTTTGATTGCCAATATACGCAAAGCTCTGAAGCCCCATCGTTAAGCAAAATTGATCTCTGTATTTCAACAATTCTTCAAGAGCTTTTAAGGGTGCATCCTGTCTTTGAGCTGTCTTCACAAAAAGTTCGATTCTTTCCCCATCATCACGACATTGGGGAAACTGGTCAAAAAAGTCTTTTCCCTTCTGGATGGGCGGGAATTTGCCGCCGCCACTTCCTGCTGGTTGGATGCCTGAAAAATCACTCATAACTCTCTACAACATCATAGTGTTTTGCGGCCACGCCTAAGCCTTGTAGCGCTAAAGCCCGCGTGGTTAATGATGCTTGAGTTTTCCAGATGTTGACGAAGAAAGGAACAGCGCGATCGGGATTGTTTTCTGCAAAATCGAAGAATGCTTGGATTTGTTCTCCTACATTCCTATAGCGATCAGGTAAATCGCCTCCGCCTGGGATGTTTGAAAGGTTACTCATGGGCTTAACTCAGATAGAGGGGGAAGCGCATGGATAAATTATAACTGTTGCGGTCGAGCTTGTACCAATTTTTTGAATGTTTGTCGCGAGTAATTCCTGTAGGGGCAATCCCCCGTGGTTGCCCCGATCTTTCGGGCGGGCACGGGGGCACCGCCCCTACAGGGGGGGACAGGAGTTTATGGGATTTACGCATACCAAAGAAACCGGGTTTTTTACTTTAGTTAAAGACTCAAAAGCAGTATTCTCGTTAAAAAACCCGATTTCTAACCACCCCTGCGTCTAGGACTAATTTAGAAATGTTCCAGCAGAGATTTCTCTTGTGCGTAAACCTTTCGCAGCGACTCCACGGCGATCGCACTTAACATCAATTTAATCACCCCCACCATTTCCCCCCACTCCAACAATTCAGAAACAGAAACAGCTTTCTGAAATCTCGCCGCATAGAAATCCACCCAAAAATCCGGCGCGTGTCTCTGTTTCTGACTCGCCATCCGGCGCTTCCAATAACCAAAATCTAAACCAGAGGGCGATTCCACTCCCAAAACAGGCGGAAAGTCGGCATAACTCACAAACCGACTCATGCCTTTGGCGTGCACGTACAGGATATGCGCCCAGCACTCGAAGCGATATATTTGTTCTACCTTGATTTTCAGCAGCCGCGCGATCGCCTCTTTTGTCACAAACCGGCTCAATCTGTGTCTGGGGGTTGATTTTGATCGAAAGCTTGCTAACATGGTTGATACATCCCACTTGATGGGAATTTTCAATGGTTGATACATCCCACTTGATGGGAATTTCAGATGGTTAATAAATCCCAGTTGATGGGATTTGAACTTTGATAGGCGATCGTCTTTTAGTTTTCCAGACCTGGGGGCGATCGCTTTTTACGATAAAATTATCCTAAACTAAATCTAGTTTTCTGTCAATGGGTTTAATTAGATTGCGGGTTAAAGAATTTGCTGCTGAGAAAGGCTGGACGATCAAAGAGGTTTCTGAGCGATCGGGAGTCATTTACAGCACTCTCACCACCTATTCACGTTCTCCGGGAATGGCAATGGTTGATTTTACTTGTCTACTGAAGTTGGCACGTACTTTTGACGTGATGGTGGAAGATTTGGTTGAGGTCGTCAAAGAGTAGTCGATCGCTTTTTGGGATAAAACTATCCGATGATGGTACACCATCATTTGTCAAGTATGGGTTTAGTCAGGTTAAAAGTCAGAGAACTAGCTAGCGAGAAAGGCTGGACGCTGAAAGAAGTTTCAGAACGATCGGGAGTAATTTACAGCACCGTCAGACACTACGCCCGCTGTCCGGGAGTGTCAACCATTGACTTTATTTCTATACACAAATTGGCTCGCACCTTTGATGTAATGATTGAAGACTTGGTGGAAATTGTGCAGGAGTGAGCGATCGCTTTTTACGATAAAATTTTATCCCAGACTAAATCTAGTTTTTTGTCAATGGGTTTAATTAGATTGCGGGTTCGAGAGTTGGCTGCAGAGAAGGGCTGGACGATCAAAGAGGTTTCTGAGCAATCTGGAGTCATCTACAGCACGCTCAGAACCTATGCCCGATCGCCCGGATTAGCAACAGTTGACGTGACAGCCTTGCACAAGTTGGCTAGGACTTTTGATTTGTCGATCGAAGATTTGTATGAAATTGTGCAGGAATAGTCGATCGCTTTTACGAACTAATTATCCACTCAATATTGCTCGACAGTTGCTAGCATCTGATTGACAGACTCGCTTTGTTGTAGCGCTTCCCAATCAGATGTAACAGGTTGGTAAGAACAGTAACACACCACAATTCGCTCCTGGGTATCAGAAGCAGAAAACTGCTGAACGCGAGTAACTACCCAATCTCCATCTTTCCCGTGGGTGACTCCATTACCCGGGTCAGATAGATTTTCATAATCGCGGGTTTTGTCCCCTACTTGAGGAATTTCTGGGTTTTCTTCCCAAGTCCAATTTTCCCAAAGTATATTAGTTAGACCGCCCCTCGGCATAAGCTGACGTTTTTCCCAGCCCGGAGCACTAATGCTTTCGGTTTTGTAGACAATCCAGATTTTTTTTGCCATTTTTCCTCCCTTTCCTTTAATCTTGGTAATCTTGCCACATATCCTGAAACGAGGTTTGTTCCCCGTCAAACACGCAAGCCACATCAGGGGGGGTGTTACGAGTCACTCGGATTTCTTTTAACCGCCAGTGGTATTTTTCGCCCATCTTTTCACAGAGTTCGGGATCTGTAACATGGTGTACGTTTTCTGGCTTTGGATTCGGTACGCGATAGCTCCTGTCTTCAGACTTCCCTTACAGTTTAAAAACTAAATGTCTTGCCCTGTATGCGATCGCTCCACCACTGCACACAGCAGCTATGTGTGGTTTTTGTTTTGACTTGCTTCTATTTTTGGTTGCTCAGCCTTCATGACATATTGCTCCATAAATTCCAGCAAAACATCCCTCATATTTTTACCGTCCCTAGCAACAGCCGACTTAAATCGGTTCCGCAATTCCGGGGGCATTTCTACTCTAATAGCCACAGTCTTGTTTTCATCCATACAGGCTCAAGGCTTTACAACATATACATTTTGACATTTTTATGTAGTTTGCCTAAAAACCAGCTTTTTGCATACAGGTGCATTATTTTCACTATATGCCTTAGTGCATACTAATGCAAGAGTGCAATAAATGCCGTTTTCCGCGAAAAACGCTACAGAGCGTTAATTTAAGTCATTTAGGTATGATTTACGCTCATAAACCCGGTTTCTGCAAAAAATCTTGAGTTTGGCTTTGTTAGTACATTGCGGTCAATTTTAACAACTTTATAAATAAAAAAAGCGCCTGAGTTCCCTCAGACGCATACCATAAAATCAACAAATTGTCAACCCTAACTTAACCGTTCAAAGCCTCAGCACCGCCGCAAACTTCCAGGATTTCCTGAGTAATTGCCGCTTGCCGCGCCTTGTTATAAGTCAGCGTCAAACTACCGATCAAATCGCTAGCATTCTCACTAGCATTGTTCATCGCCGTCATCCGCGCAGCCAACTCGCTAGCAGCAGACTCTTGCAAAGCCCGCAGCAATTGGTTGTTCAAATACAAGGGCAAAAGAGCCTCCAGAATTTGCGCCGGATCTTGCTCGAAAATCATGTCGCGGGGCAAACTCTTCTTAGTAGGTGCAGAAACCTTTTCGCGCGATACTTGAAACTGTCCGCCTTGCGATGTCAAGCGGAAGATTTCATCATCGGGAGTTTCCAAACCTTGGGGGTCGAGGGGCAGCAAAGTTTGAATTACCGGACGCGAACTAATTAGCGACACAAACTTGGTGTAAATTAACTCAACTCTGTCCACAGTTCCCGACAGGAACAAAGAAAGCAATTCGTCAGCAATTTGTGCCGCTTCCGATGCTGTCGGAATTTGTTCCAAGTTAGCGTAACTAGCATCAATCGGCTGTTCGCGGCGCTGGAAATACTGAGTAGCTTTGCGTCCTACCAACACGTACTTGTAGTCTAAGCCTTCAGCTTTGATTTCCTTAGCGCGATTTTCGGCGTATCTGATGATGTTGCTGTTGTAGCCGCCGCACAAACCCCGATCGCCAGAAATTACCAACAGTCCCACCGATCGCACTTCGCGTTTTTTCAGCAGCGGCAAATCCAGGTTTTCAAACTGCAAGCGTTCCGCCAAACCGTACAATACCTCTGCCAGTCGATCGGCAAAAGGCCGAGTAGCAGTCACCTGTTCTTGAGCGCGGCGCACCTTTGCAGCGGCCACCAAGCGCATTGCTTCTGTAATCTTTTTAGTGTTCTTGACCGACTTAATGCGATCGCGAATAGTTTTCAGATTTGCCATAACTTTCTCCTTAGTCCCTTGCCCGCATCTTTTTAATTAAAACCGCGAATAAACGCAGATAAACGCAGATGAACTTCCGATAATCTGCGTTTATCCGCGTTCATCTGCGGTTCAAAATTCCAACTCGATTTACGCAGAAACCAAGAAACTTTGCTTGTATTCTGCGATGCCTTCTTTCAGCAGCTTCTCAGCTTCATCAGTCAAAGCTTTTCCGCCTTGAACAATTTCGCCGTACTTCGGCTTGCTAGTCCGCAAATAGTCGCGCAAACCAACAGTAAACTTGCTGACTTTTTCCACAGGAATGTCATCCATATAGCCGTTAATACCGGCATAGATTACAGCCACTTGTTCGTTCATCGGCAGAGGCGAACTTTGGGGCTGTTTCAACAGTTCCCGCAAGCGCTGACCGCGCGCCAATTGATTTTGAGTAGCTTTATCCAAGTCAGAAGCAAACTGAGAAAATGCTGCCAGTTCTTCAAACTGTGCCAATTCCAGTTTCACCTTACCGGCTACTTTTTTCATAGCCTTAGTTTGAGCTGCCGAACCTACCCGCGATACCGAAATACCGGGGTTTACTGCCGGACGCAAACCAGCGTTAAACAAGTCAGAAGAAAGGAAGATTTGACCGTCGGTAATCGAAATTACGTTCGTCGGAATGTAAGCAGAAACGTCACCAGCTTGGGTTTCGATAATCGGCAAAGCTGTCATGCTGCCTTCGCCCAACTCGTCGCTCAATTTAGCAGCGCGTTCTAGCAAGCGAGAGTGCAGGTAAAACACGTCTCCGGGATAAGCTTCGCGACCGGGAGGACGGCGCAGCAACAGAGACATTTGGCGGTAAGCTTGTGCTTGTTTGGAAAGGTCATCGTAAATGACCAAAGTGTGCTTGCCTTTGTACATGAAATACTCGGCTAAGCTAGCACCTGTGTAGGGAGCCAAATATTGCAGGGTTGCGGGGTCACTAGCGTTGGCTGCTACTACGATCGTGTAGTCCATCGCGCCCTTTTCTTGCAGGACGTTGACGATGTTAGCTACTGTAGAAGCTTTTTGACCGATCGCCACGTAAACGCAGATCACGTTTTCCGATTTTTGGTTGATGATTGTGTCGATCGCGATCGCAGTTTTACCGGTTTGTCTGTCACCGATAATCAGTTCCCGCTGTCCTCTTCCCACCGGAATCATCGCATCAATAGCGGTAATTCCTGTTTGCATCGGTTCGTAAACAGAACGGCGAGAAACAATCCCCGGTGCCGGAGATTCAATCAAGCGAGATTCAGTAGTTTTAATTTCTCCTTTGCCGTCAATCGGACGGGCCAAAGCATCAACTACCCGTCCCAACATTGCTTCACCCACGGGGACTTCAGCAATTCTGCCAGTAGCAGTAACTGCCGAACCTTCTTGAATGCCGAGGCCTTGGCCCATCAGCACTGCACCCACGTTATCTTGTTCGAGGTTCAGTGCAATGCCCACGGTGCCGTCGGCAAATTCTAGCAATTCCCCAGACATGGCTTTATCCAAGCCATAAATCCGAGCAATGCCGTCGCCTACTTGCAGAACAGTACCGACGTTAGAGACTTTTACATCTTGGTCGTACTGTTCAATTTGCTGGCGAATAATGCTGCTAATTTCGTCAGGTCTGATTGCTGCCATGTCAGTTATTATTTGTCAGTTGTTTGTTGTCAGTTGTCAGTTATCAGTTGTTCAAAACTACCAACCGTTAACTGCTAATTAAATTAGCTAATAGTCATCAGCTATTAACTCTCAGGAATTCAAGCGAAGTCCCAGACGGCGCAATTGTCCCCGCAGGCTGGCATCAATTACTTGAGAGCCTACTTTGATTACCACACCGCCGATTAAATCTGCGTCTATTTTGGTTTCAATTTCTACGCTTCTAGCGCTGGTCATCGCCTGCACTTTCTCGCGAACAGTCTGCTGTTGAGCGTCTGAAAGCGGGACTGCCGATGTAACTTCAGCCAATACTGTTTGGTTTAGTTCTCGGAGCCTTGCCAAGTATTGTTTGCCAATTCCTTCTAAAAAAACAATTCTTCCTTTGTCTACTAATAGCTTCAGAAAGCTGTGCATCAAGGGGCTCATTTCTTCACCCGCTATTTGCCCAATTACGGCTTTTTTAGCATCCGGTTTTACCAGCGGATTGCCTAAAAATTGACGCAAATCTTCCGAACCTTCTAGCAGGCTCAGCAAGGATCGAATATCTTCGCCGAACTTCTCTGAGAGATTGTTGGACTGAGCCAGTGACATCAAGGCAGATGCGTAAGGCTGTAAGACTTCTGTGCTGACTGTACTCACGTTTTAGCCTCCCAGTAACGCAATGCTGCGATCGATTAATTGATGTTGAGCGCCGTCGTCCAAGCTAGTTTTTAGCTGGCTTTCCACCTTTGCTAATGCCAGAGATACAACCGCCGATCGCAGTTGGGCGATCGCTCTTTCCCGCTCCGCTTCCAACTCTTGACCTGCTGTTGCTCTCATGCGTTCAACGTCTTGCGCCGCCTGAGCTAGAATTGCTTCTTTTGCTTTCTTGGCAGTTTCTTCAGCAGCGGCACGAATTCGTTCGGCTTCTGCTTGCGCTTGAGTCAATTTTTGCTGTTGCTCTGCTAGAGCTGCTGCTGCATCTTTTTGGCGTTTTTCTGCTTCTTGAATCGCCTCTTGGATGGCCGAACGCCTCTCTGTCAGGATTTTACCTACAAATCCGCGCCCGAAATAAAACAGCACTGCAATAATAATGACCAGGTTAATCAGGTTGGTTTCTAAAATATCGAAATTTAAACCGAAACCACCTTCGCCGCTAGCTTCTGTGGCTAGCAATAAAACAGTCCCCATGATACTCTTCCATAATTGCGCGTGCAGATTTGGTGAAGCGATTTTAGATTTGAGATTCCCTCAAAAATCTAAAACTCTTCTGTCTCGCTATTTGGCCAGCGACTGCCCTAATAGCTTTTCGAGAATTTGGCCGCTGAGCGCGTCTACTTGTTGTTCTAGTGAGCGCATTGCTTCTTGCTTTTGCTGCTCTATTTCTTGCCCCGCCTTTTCTCGCGCGACTTGAGCTTCTTGTTGAGCCTCAGCTACTTTTGCTGCCCCAATTTTTTGGGCATCAGCTTGAGCAGCAGCAATTACTGATTGAGACTGTTTGCGAGTTTCTCCCAGTTTTTGCTCGTACTGCTGCGCTAGTTGCTGAGCTTTTGCCAAGCGTTCTTGAGCGGAGACTTGAGTGTTGCGAATGTAATCGGCGCGATCGTCAATTGACTTGCTGAGCGGCTTGTAAAAAATTACATTCAAGACTGCGACTAGAATTAAAAACTGCACCGCCATCAGAGGCAGCGTAGCATCTATATCAAACAGTCCCCCTTCCTTAGCCGCTTCTTCAACTGCTAGTAATACTGTCCAGTGCATCATGATTTTTTGACGGCTTCCATCTAATTCGCTTAATCGATTTTAGATTTGAGATTTTGGATTAGAATCGCCAAAACCTCAAATCTAAAATTTCCAATTATTATGCGAAGGGGTTGGCAAACAGCAGCACTAGGGCTACGACCAAACCGTAAATTGTGAGCGCTTCCATGAACGCCAAACTCAACAGCAAGGTGCCGCGAATTTTACCTTCTGCTTCCGGCTGACGGGCGATCCCTTCTACAGCCTGACCTGCTGCATTACCTTGACCGATGCCAGGGCCGATTGCAGCTAAACCTACTGCCAAAGCGGCGGCAATTACGGAAGCGGCAGCAACTGTTGGGTTCATGATGATTTTCCTTATCTAAAGTACAAAATTGAGAACAGAAAGTCTAGAGAATTGTCCGATTTTACGGCAGAAAGTTTAAGTTCAGAATTTTTTTTCCTCCCTCATGCTTCACCGTTTATCGTTAGTTAATCGTGGTGTTCTTCGCCGTGACCGCCTTCTAGAGCTTCACCAATGTAGGCGGCGGCTAAGGTAGCAAAAATCAAAGCTTGAATTGCACTCGTAAATAGTCCCAAAACCATCACTGGCAGAGGAACAAATAAAGGCACTAGCAACACTAGCACTCCGACAACCAATTCGTCCGCAAGAATGTTGCCAAACAAACGGAAACTTAGGGACAGAGGCTTAGTGAAATCTTCTATGATTTTGAACGGCAACATGAAAGGCACCGGTTCAACATAGTGGGCGAAATACCCCAAGCCGCTTTTGCTGAGACCTGCATAAAAATATGCTAGAGAAGTCAGCAGTGCAAATGCTACCGTCGTGTTGATGTCAGCGGTAGGAGCTCCCAATTCCCCTGATGGCAGCTTAATCAGCTTCCAAGGAATTAGAGCGCCAGACCAGTTTGACACAAAGATGAACAGAAATAATGTACCAATAAACGGTACCCAAGGGCGATATTCTTTTTCCCCAATTTGGTTTTTAGCCAAGTCCCGAATAAATTCCAGCGCATACTCCATAAAATTTTGCATTCCGCTGGGAATTCGCTGGATTTTGCTGGTTCCTAAAATCGAAACTACGACTAAAACAGCAATTACAAACCACGAGGTTAGAAAAACCTGCCCGTGCACTTTCAGATTGCCGAGTTGCCAGTACAACTGCTGGCCCACTTCCAATTCGGCAAGGGGGAAACGATTAAAGGTGTTTAGAACGTCAAGCATTGCCATTCAACGGGCTTCCCCATACAAATCGATGAGTTGAGTTTTGCTCGAATTGCCTGACTTACCTGTAGTCTAGTGCTAATGCACTTCGGATCACGTAAACCATCAGCGCAGCTTTGTAAGTCAGAAATCCCAAAAATATCGGTAAAATCTGTAGCTGATTCCACTGTGTTCCTACTATCATCACCGCTAAAAACACACCGAGCCTTGTCTTGCTGATGCGTTGATTTTGGCTGCCGATTCGTTCAACGTCTCTAGCCAACATCTTTAAGTAAACCACACCTGTGCTCGCCCCAAGCAAATAATTCAGGGCAATATTGAGCGAGTAAAAAATCCAAACGGAGATAAAAATAATCGCCGTAAACGCAAGGGTGTACGCCAACAACTCTTGTTGGAGGCGATAAAAGTCTTGCATGGGATTCGTTGTCTCGGACGAGACTGTCGAGACTGTTGAGACTGTGCCAGCTTGAGGAATATCCTCGGTTGCTGGTGTGGGTTCGGTGGGTGTGTTTTGCGTGTTCACGAAGCTCAGAAACTAATGCAGGTAGCAGGCGAGTGCTTTGCAAACTCAGAAAAATAATACCACGCTGCGGTAACAATACTTAAAATAAAATTAATCATATTTTTTACTTTACTGGTTTCTAGGAAGAGCCTGGGAACCGATGTCACTCTTGCTCTGCCTCGCGTGGCGAAGGGTAAATTGGAGGCTCTTCTCGCCTATCTGCGTTACGAGGCAGAACCGACTGAACGCATCATCATTTTGAGTCGGCGACCGACGACTTTCACTATGAGACAGGGGTTTGCAACCCGCTGTCGGACTGTCGGACTGTCGGGCTGTCGGATTGTCGGATTGTCGGGCTGTCGGATTGTCCAGAAGACCGACAGGGAATTAATTCCCTGTCTCATAGCACAAGTCGGTTAAAAACCGACTGAAATCCTATAATTTTTAGTCTTCTTGCAGTCGTCTTCAGAAAACTACTTCACCGCATTCAGCTTGAGGATTGCTATAACTGATAACAGTTAAAAGTCCCCATTCAACGTGGTAAAATTGGCTGCGCTTAGAGCAGCAGGTTGGACTCCGGTAACAACCCCTAAAATTTGTCCGGTAGCAACAATCCGAATTGCTGTATTGCTACCCGAAGCATCTAAGGCAATTCCTGCAAATGCAAGTCCGTTGGTGAGGGCGATCGCATCTTGACCCGCCGTAAAATCCGCAATAATATCGGCTTCAGATACATTGGAGGCCGCTGCATTCCCCCGCAGTACAAACTGATCGTTTCCAGCTTCACCCGTCAGAATATCTCTACCTAAGTCACCTACCAATTGGTCGTTACCTTCTCCTCCATTGAGCACATCGTTGTTTTGTCCGCCACGTAGGAGGTCGTCACCCGAACCGCCAGAGAGTGTATCATTTCCGAGGTTTCCAGCGATCGTGTCATTGCCGGCGTTGCCCTCGATGCGATCGTTATCGCGACCGCCCCAGAGCGTATCGTTGCCGTCGCCTCCTAGTATAGTATCGTTGCCGGCATTGCCATTTACCCGATCTGCCGATGGCGACCCTTGGATCGAGTCGTTACCATCTAAACCTTGAACCAGTAGATTGCCGACTCGAGCTGGGTCGATGGTAAAGTTATCGGCATTGGTGGAGAGGTTGAAGAACAGGCCATTGGGATCGAAGGGGGAAGGAGAAATGGTTGCAGGTGTGAAACCATATTGAAGATGATCGACCTCCCAGTTATTTTTACCGGGCACCGACAATCGAATTGATGAGATCCCGTTTTGATTGACCACTCCTAAGAATCTATCTTCTGAGGTTGTACGCGAAATACTCTCATCACCCAGCGAAAAGGGACCGATAACCCCCAGAGATTCTCCCGATGGCCCAAACGCCTCAAATAACGTGTTATTTAGCAAGTCGCCAGACCGGGGTGTGCCGCCACCATTCCTGCCAATATCCGTCCAGACAATTCCAGCATGGGTTGGTAATTGACCCCCAAGTGCATTAGCGGAAAAGTTGAAGGTAAAGCTGCTAGTCCTCAAATTCGAGAATAAGCTGCTGCTGTTTCCCCTGGCCTGACCATCAATAACTCCGTCATCGCCGTCCACCGAGTCGCTGAAGGTTGTTGCAATATTTGTTGTGGCAAACTCAGAAACAGTAACACCCGGTGTATTTAAAGCGCCGTCTTCAAAGTCTTCTAAATGAAAGTAAGTGAACCTAACTGGGCTAAATGGGCTGATGGCACTTCCTGCTGATGGATTGTTGAAAGCCCAGTAGGGCAGTGGATCAAAAAACTGAGGATTGTTAGACATGGTGTCTTGAAAGTAAATGCTACTTAAAAGTTATATTCTCGCTGAAAATGAGGCGATATGGTAAATAAATCGTTCCCAACCAACAACCTACATTGAGCGATTGCTAGTGCTGGCTACAAACTTTTTACCATATACTTATTCAATAAGTTGAAACTCTCGAACAGCCGGGAGAAAGTTTTTATTTTCGTGGCTCGATCGACTAAGCTTAATCAAAGCAAATCGCTGTAGCGGCTGCAAACTCGCCCACTGTCCCAAAGTAATTGTCACGCCGAGCTCTTGCGCTTTTGCAGAAACCGACTCCGGTACAGTTGCAGCATCCATCCACGGGGGATTTTCATCAACCGCCAAATCTGTTCCCGGTTTGCCTGTCTGTTGAATTAATATTTGATTTAGCTTTTCTCGATAATCGATAATTTCTGCTTCTGTCAAGCAAGGTTTCTCTACAAGCATTTGACGTTCTGCTTGGTTGAAATGATTCCAATCCTGCAACTTCAATTTAATGCCGCAAGTATCTAATTTGAGACGTACTTGCATGGGGATACAGCGCAAAGCTTCCACAAAATCAGCTTCAAATTCAAAGAACATAAGTCTATCAAGTTTGTTTGTGTTGCGAACAAGATTTTTTTTACCGCAGAGGGCGCAGAGAGCGCAGAGTAAGAGAAGAGAGAGAAAGAGAAAAGAAATCCATGCAGGTGAATTGCTCTTTAGCAATAATTGCAGAAAATCGAGTCAGCATTTATAATTAAATAATATTACAAACTATTGACATGGATACCGTAGACTACCTTCGGATTAGCTTGATAGACCGCTGCAACTTCCGCTGTCTCTACTGTATGCCGGAAGGTAGTGAGTTGGACTATGTATTGCAGCAGCAGTTGTTAACTCACTCGGAATTGCTAACTCTGCTGCGGGAAGTTTTTATACCCGTGGGATTTACTAAGTTTCGCTTGACGGGTGGGGAACCGCTGCTGCGCCCTGGGGTGGTGGATTTGGTGAGGTCGATCGCCTTGATGCCCGAAACGCGAGATTTGTCAATGACAACTAATGGCTTTTTGCTGGCGTCCATGGCCCAAAATCTCTACAATGCTGGTTTGCGCCGAATTAATATTAGTTTGGATTCGCTGGAACCGGAGACTTTTGATAAGATAATTGGCAGTCGGGGACGATCGCGGTGGACGCAGGTTTGGGAGGGAATTCAAGCGGCTTATCAAGCTGGATTTGACCCGCTGAAACTGAATGTTGTGGTAATTCCCGGTGTGAATGACGGCGAAATATTGGATTTAGCGGCGTTAACTATTAACCGGAATTGGCACGTTCGTTTTATTGAGTTTATGCCAATTGGCAATGGGGATTTATTTGGCGATAAGGGTTGGGTAGCTTCGGCCCAATTGCGGCAACAAATTAGCGACAAATACGGGTTATCCGAGTCGGGTGTGCGCGGAAATGGGCCGGCGGATGTGTTTCAAATTCCGGGGGCGAAGGGCACTTTAGGATTTATCAGCCAAATGTCCGAGTGTTTTTGCGATCGCTGCAACCGGATGCGTTTGTCTGCTGACGGGTGGCTGCGGCCTTGTCTGCTGAACGAAACTGGTCAAGTTGACTTAAAAACTGCTTTGCGGAATGGGGTGTCTACAGGCGAATTGCGCGATCGAGTGCGGCACATATTAGAGATGAAACCGGAAATTAATTTCAAACAGCGGGATTCGGGAACTACTCAAGGAAATTACAGCCGCACCATGTCTCAAATCGGTGGGTAATTGTCTTTAGTGCGATCGGTCATTTATGTACTTATTCCTAGGTTGCGTTGAGCTAAGCAAAACCCAACTCTCTCTGAAAGTAACAAGTTGGGTTTCGTTCCTCAACCCAACCTACAGCTACTATAGCAATCCTTGCAGGAGTCGTAAAAAATCAAGACTCCTGCAAGGATTGCTATATGCTTGCACCGCAAGCATTATAAATAACTCATTTAGCCGATATTCTTTGTTGAAGTACGGCTAATTCTATGCCTTTGGGGACTTGGAAATCACTCTCAGGGTAGAGCCTGGTTAATACCTTAACGAGTTACATTGGATACAAATGAAGGAAAAACCAAAAGTTCTCTAAACTCCCTAAGCTAAAAGCTGTTAAGCATTTAAACTCATGAGCGAAACACCCGACGCTTATACCTGAATCTTGACAGTAAATCGAAATAAGTGATTTAAATGCTCAACAGCTTAGCTCAAGTTTTCAAACCAGGGCCTCTCCTACAGACAATATTTTTTGAATAGTTGTGGCGAAGATAATTATGAAACCTAACGAAGAAAATAGCTCTAGCCGTGAAATTCATCAAGAAGTTCACACCGATGCAACTAACGGTCACGTCAGTACAACGCGAACTACTACAAGTGTTCCGAGTACAACGGGGAAGGCTTCTAAAGAAGCAGCTCATCACCAAGGTTACGTACAGGGTCAAATGGCGGAAAATCACCGCCAACTTGGAGTCCAAGAAGCCCGCGATAACGAGAATGCTGGTCGCGGGTTACTGTTAGGGATTCTTCTTACTTCTTTGGCAGGCTTAGTTCTCGGCAGTGTATATTACTTCAATCGGAGTGAGGAGGCTCCTATTCCTGCTTCTGCTCCTGTGATTGTTGTACCGAAAGCGAATCAGCCTTCAGCAACACCAGCTCCGACTCGGACGGTAGAGAGAGAAAAAACGATCGTTGAAAAGATTGTTCCGGTTCCGGTTCAACCATCTCCAGCTCAACAGGCTACGCCTGCTCCTCAACCAAGTCCAGCTCAACAGGCAAGTCCGGCTCCTCAAGCAAGTCCGGCTCCCAATATCAATATTACAATTCCAAATTCACAGCAGCAAGATGCACCCGCTCAGGAAGCAGCGCCGTCTCCATCTTCGCCGTCAAATAATACCAATACTACGGTTCCGACTCCGCAGAATGAGCCAGATTCCACTCCAACAACTCCAGCACCTGAGAGTTCAGCTACTCCATCTCCAACTCAAAATGATGGTGCTTCTGGAGCAGGTACGAGCGGCGAAACTAATACCGAAAGCCGGAGCAATTCTAATCCGACAGATACGGCTGTACCTGATAGCAACTCCGGCGCAGAGGGTGCGACTGGTTCACCACAATAAAAGTTTGATGTCGAATTAGTCCGCCACGGGTTCAAAATCCAGACTCATAGCTAAAGTCCTTTAAAGCTGATATCTGGCACCATTCTCGCTTAACAGGCAAGATGCCTGTTCCACAAAGAGTAGATTTTCTTGTGGAACAGGCATCTTGCCTGTTCCTAAAAGGCTAATTGAAAATGGTGCAACATATTAGTTAAAGAGGACTTTTTTTTAGGGTTTAAAGTGAAATCTTGCACCATTATCAATAAGCCTGCTATGAGCGGGATATCCTGCCCAACCCCTACTCCCCACAAGAAAAGTCATTCTTTGTGGAACAGGTGCGAAAGCCTGTTAAGCGAGAATGGTGAAACATCTCAGACTAACTGCATATTGTGGCTGAGCTCAAGAAACCTGGTTTCTGCGAAGGAAAACGTTTTAAGATTTTGCCAACCTATCCTAAGAAACAGTTTGGTGAACTAATTTAACTTTGCCTAAAGCCGTCTTCCTGCTGTCAAAGAGTTTCATCACCCCGGAGGAGATGGTGTCTATTACATCGGGAGAACAGTAAGAGAGAAACTCTTCCGAGGAAATATGACCGGCAAAAAACTCTTGAGCTTTCTTCAAAAAGTTTTCAGTTTCAGCAAAACCGATAGATTTGATAATAAACGTAGCTACGGGAGAGTTTTTAATATCATAGGGAGATTCTTGATTTCGTCCTATTGCTAACAAATTTAAAACCTCTTTTTCCAACTGAGTTTCTAATGGGTAGGCAATCTGTTTGTTGGGCAAGTAATCCTCCAAAACTGAGGTCTTAAATCCGGGTGCGCGCAATTCTCCCATCATAGTAGAAAGCGGAATATCGCGCCCCAAGCGGTAGGAAAGAGCTTCTAAAATGGCGATGGTAATTAGCTTGATACCCAGATAAAGTTTAGCAACTTCGATATTTTTGCGAGTTCGGGCAATCAGGTTAGCGTAGGTTGCATCGTCCGGCTCTTGCATAAACTGCTGGAAAACCAGCTCGGGTTTGAGGAAGTTCAAAAATCCTTCCATTTTTTGCAGAGACCTGCGATATCCGGCAACAGTATAGGAATTAACATTGGTCAATTCGTGGTTGGTTTCTGGCATCAAATTCCAGGTATTGTCTAAGAAATTAGAAGAATTGGGAGAGGCAAAATTCTCGACATCTCTATTTGCTAACCTGACAGCACGCTTGACAATTTCTAAGGTTTGGGCATCGCTCCATCCCAAGTTAAAATCGCGATTTGCACTTGCCAAACGCTGGTACAAAAGTTCGATCGCGCTCAAACCGCTGGGCGAAACGGGGCGAAAAGGGATAGTAGCTTCGATGCAAGCGGCGATTTCGGCGATCGTACTAGGTGGCAAAAAAGGCTCCAAAGATTTGGCAGCAATAACGGCACTCAAAAATTCGTTTTGGCCGCCAAACGGAGAGAGAGTCTTACCGGGAATAAACCCAAATACTGAGGCCACTAGCTGATACATGGCATCGTCGGGCAGTTCGGTTTCATCTCTAATAACTAACTGCGATCGCACTTCTTTGACAAAAGGACAAAGGGCGCTGCTAATATTGAAACTAACGCCCTGATCGACTTGCACGTACACGAGGTCGTGAAACAGCGCAGCCAGCACCTCGATCGGATCGACTGACCCCCCGACCTCAAAAATGTGTTCCGACGTGTGAAAGTAGCGCCAAGGCCCTCTCATCGTTTGAATAATTAGCTCAGCTATCTGCTCCAGCTTTGGAATGTCTACTCGACCTCCCAATTGCTCGATCGAGCTTACCAAGCAATCCAAGCACCGTTTTTGTTCTGCCAAAAGCTCCATTTACACACCTCCAGTGCATTCCCTGATTGTCTTGCGCTTGATTGCATGGTATCAAAACGCGCTGCGATCGTGCCATGATTTGTCACTCAAAAATTTTAAATTTTAGGGTGAAACAGGGAGAGGGGCGAGGGAAAGAGCAAGAAGGAGCAAGAGGGAGCCAGAAGGAGCAAGAGGGAGAGCGAGAAATTAAATATTAAAAATTCTGCCATTGTGGAGATTCGGGCAACTTGGGCGATCGGTATCATAAATTACAGTAAAACAGACAAAAAGTGCGTAAAAACTTGATGAATTTTTGAGGAAATTATGAGGGATTTTTGACAAAAGCTGTGGGTGGGTGGCATTGACACCAGCTTCAAGCTGCGGTGGTATAAATACTGCGTGTGGCCTCAGAATAAGATTTGTAGACGTGCCGATAAACTTCAGTTGATTAGCTTTCGGGCAGTTGGTCTAAAGCTTCCTCGATCGCCACTTTAACTGCTGCCTTGGTTTGCTGTCGCATTCCCAATGTAACACTAACAGAACTTACGCAACTGTCAATCGATTGGGCGATTTTAGATTTTAGATTGAAGAATTGAAGCATTGACTTGCGCGAGATAAATTCGGGGGCTTGCTTATCGGATACACGTTTTTGATTTCTGGACGGATGAATCACGTGGCGGGTATCCTGGATGCTTTCGGTCACAAGTCATACTGGCACCATGCAGCACAAAATCAGACAATAAACATGGGAACATCGGGGCGTTTCAGTGGCTCAATTAAATAGTGGGACAACATCAATCGAGCTTCAATACCCCCTTAATCCCTTCGTCCCCCTCTGCTGCGACTTCGTATGTTTAGAAGCAATTTAAATCGCCGAATCAACTGTTAAATACCCAACTTTTTTAAGAAGTCGGGGATCGGGGGATTGTGTCTTTTGAGCCGCTGTTTACTGCATTCTATCGATCGTCCGATACTGCACCGCCTCCGCCACATGATTAGTTTTCAAGCTTTCATCCCCCGACAAATCAGCAATAGTTCTCGCAACCTTCAAAATGCGATCGCTAGCCCTCGCCGACAGCCCCAACTTCCGAATCGCCATCTCCAACAAATTCCGAGAAGCCTCATCCAACTGACACCATTTGTTAATGTGACTGCTTTGCATTTCCGCATTACAGCGCAAACTAGATTCCGACTGAAAACGGCGAGTTGCGAGTTCTCGCGCCCGCTGCACCCTCACCCGCACCGGTTCCGACTCCTCCCCAGTCGGCTGTCGCGTAATTTCTTCAGGTTTCAAACGATTAACCGCCACTTGTAAATCAATCCGATCCATCAAAGGCCCCGAAAGTTTTGCCCAATATTGCTCCCTCTTTTGCGGCGAACAAGTACACTGTTGGATCGAATCCCCGTAATAACCGCAAGCGCAAGGATTTGTACTCGCAACTAAAGTGAATTGAGCCGGAAACATCACGGATTGTCTAGTTCGAGAAATCGTCACATAACCATCTTCCAGCGGTTGTCGCAAAAACTCCAAAACATCTCTTTTAAACTCAGTTAATTCATCCAAAAAAAGAATGCCGCGATGTGCTAAAGAAATTTCACCCGGACGCGGAAAACTGCCGCCACCTACCAAAGAAGGCCCCGATGCTGAATGGTGAGGACTGCGAAAAGGTCGATCGCCCACCAAGCTTCCCTTATCCTTCAACAACCCAGCCACCGAATGAATCTGAGTTACATCCAAAGCCTCTTCAAAAGTCAGCGGCGGCAAAATACCAGGCAAACGCCTCGCCAACATCGTCTTACCGCTCCCTGGCGGCCCCACAAAAATTAAATTGTGCCCCCCCGCCGCCGCAATTTCCAAAGCCCGCCGCGCGTGAATTTGCCCCTTGACATCCTTTAAATCTAAACCCGAAAACCGCGTTTTTGCTAACTGTTCTCGACCGTTTACTTCTACGGGCGAATACACATTAGGATTGTTTAAAAAATCAGTAACTGCAAAAATATTCTCAAAACCATAAACAGATATTCCGTGTACCAAAGCCGCTTCTGCTGCATTAGCAGCCGGTACAATCAATCCCGAAATACCCATTTCTCGTGCAGCAGCAGCGATCGGCAAAACCCCAGCCACAGCCCGCAAACTCCCATCTAAAGAGAGTTCCCCTAAAAACAAATGATCTCCCAAAAGTTCAGCGCTGACTTGTTCCGATGCTGCTAAAATGCCAATGGCGATCGGCAAATCAAAACTCGGCCCCTCCTTTCGCAAATCCGCTGGAGTCAAATTAATCACAATACTCCGCATCGGAAAAGCATATCCCGAATTTTTTAGCGTAGCCTTAACCCTTTCTTTAGCTTCTTGCACCGCAGAATCGGGCAATCCCACAACCACAATTTTCGGTAGCCCGCCTGACACATCAGCCTCAACACCAACCTTTACCGCGTCAATTCCAACGATCGATGCACTCCAAACCCTAGCAAGCATTTTTCTTTATCCTTAATTTGCCTGTCCTTGATTCATCATCTATTATGATTAACAATGACTAATGAATATCGGGAGAGGCAAGAAAAACTTTTCCTTGCCTCTTCTTTTTCTGATCTTCCTTCTCTCCTGCTAAGTCTTCCCTCTTCCCTCTTCCCGACATCCGTTACATCCGTTACATCTTGTACAGTGCTCGTTGCCGAACTTCGTTAACACCCATGACAACTCCAGAAACGCTTTTCAGCAAAATCATCCGCAAAGAGATTCCCGCAGACATCGTTTATGAAGACGACTTGGCCCTCGCGTTTAGAGATATCCATCCGCAAGCACCCGTCCACATCCTCGTCATTCCCAAACAGCCTATTGCCAAATTAGCCGATGCCGAGTCGGAAGATCATGCTCTCATGGGGCACTTGCTGCTGACTGTCAAGCGCGTAGCAGAACAACTCGGACTTAGCAACGGCTATCGCGTCGTCATTAATAGCGGCAGCGACGGCGGTCAAACTGTATACCACCTGCACCTTCACATTCTCGGCGGTCGGCAGATGAACTGGCCTCCAGGCTAAAGCCTAATTTTTACCCAGAAATTGCGGACTCATCCTCAGAAACTCGGTTGATTTCTCTTGCCAAGCGCCTCAGAAACCGGGTTTCTTTTTTCGTCAATAAACCCGGTTGATTGGCTCTTATTGAGAATGCAGCCCGCACTAGAAACCGGGTTTTCACTATTCTCCAGATAAAATTTTCCCTCTCAGAATCCACCGATGATATGTAAATAAATATTAAAAATTATCTCTTCACGACCTAATTAACAGATATTTAAATAGAAAGAGAACCGACCTAAACAAAAAAATTGCTCGAACTGCTGAACCAAGCTACAGACAATAGATTCAGTTCTTCTGGCCGCTGTATTTAACCCGTTTGGTGTGTAATTTTACTTTGTAAAAAAATACAAATATTTACTAACAATCAAGTTTTTGTAAAAGTTTGTAAAATCTTTAAATTGTCAGCAGTAATCCCTTGGCAAACTTTAGTGAATGGTGTTACTAATATAAGCGTGGGGCATCCCCACAATGAACCTTGAAAATTCAATTAAGCCATCATAAACCAAATGACAACAACCGTACAGCGTCGCGAAAGCGGCAACGTTTGGGAACGGTTCTGCGAGTGGGTAACTAGCACCGAAAACCGCATTTATGTGGGTTGGTTCGGCGTCTTGATGATTCCCACCTTGCTGAGTGCCACCATCTGCTACATCATCGCCTTCATCGCTGCTCCTCCAGTGGACATCGACGGCATCCGCGAACCAGTTGCAGGTTCCTTGATGTACGGCAACAACATCATTACTGGTGCTGTTGTTCCTTCATCAAACGCGATCGGGCTTCACTTCTATCCCATCTGGGAAGCAGCTTCCCTCGATGAATGGTTGTACAACGGCGGCCCCTACCAATTGGTAGTATTTCACTTCCTGATCGGCATTTTCTGCTACATGGGTCGTGAATGGGAACTGTCCTACCGCTTAGGTATGCGTCCTTGGATCTGCGTCGCTTACTCTGCACCAGTTGCAGCAGCCACCGCAGTATTCTTGATTTACCCGATCGGACAAGGCAGCTTTTCTGACGGTATGCCCTTGGGTATCTCCGGCACATTCAACTTCATGATCGTGTTCCAAGCCGAGCACAACATCCTGATGCACCCCTTCCATATGTTGGGAGTTGCTGGTGTCTTCGGCGGCGCTCTGTTCTCCGCCATGCACGGAAGCTTGGTAACATCTTCTTTGGTTCGCGAAACAACCGAAACTGAATCTTTGAACTACGGTTACAAATTCGGTCAAGAAGAAGAAACCTACAACATCGTCGCAGCCCACGGCTACTTCGGTCGTTTGATTTTCCAATACGCGAGCTTTAACAACAGCCGTTCTTTGCACTTCTTGTTAGGTGCATGGCCAGTAGTCGGTATCTGGTTTACCTCTTTGGGTATTTCCACGATGGCGTTTAACTTGAACGGTTTCAACTTCAACCAATCGGTTATCGACTCGCAAGGTCGCGTGATCAACACTTGGGCTGATGTCATCAATCGCGCTAACTTGGGTATGGAAGTAATGCACGAGCGCAACGCTCACAACTTCCCTCTCGACTTGGCTGCTGGTGAAACAACTCCCGTAGCTTTGGTTGCTCCTTCCATCAACGGCTAAATTTAGCTTTTGATTTAATTTGATTTAACAAAAAGCGCTCCTAGAAATAGGGGCGCTTTTTGTTTTGGAAAGTAGAATTTGAGAGATTTTTTTCTGTTAAATCCGTTAAATTTGAGATGTTGCACCATTCTCAATTAATTGTTTAGGAACAGGCTTTCCGGCCTGTTCCACAAGAAAATTAACTCTTTGTGGAACAGGCCGGAAAGCCTGTTCTTGAGAAGGGTGCAAGATGTGAGTTAAATCCGTTAAATCTGTTAAATCCCGTACACTGCGCGTTTCCGAGCTTTCTTCTTCTCGATCTATCTGATATATTGATTAAGAATTATTATTTTTAGCAATCATCAAAGTGGCGATATTTAACAGGCACAAATTTGAAAAACTGGTGGTTCATAAATCCAAAACATTAGCCTGGGCGAGCCTCTTCGTTGGCGTAGCCCCCGTAGGGGCGGGCAACGCTTACGCACTTTTCAGCGGCATTTTGATGGCATTGACAACCGCACCAGTAAATGCTTGGCTATTGGCTTGGGTAGCATTAGCTCCCCTGTGGGTTTTGGTTGTCAGTTATGAAAGGCCAAAAATAGAAGAACAAAAACAAAAATTTCTCTTTTTTCCTTCTTTCCTCAACATCCATCCGTTACATCCGTTACAGAATCCGTTGCCGAACTTCCTTCTTCCTTTACTCTGGGGAATTGGCTATCACGGATTAGCTTTATCTTGGATTATGGGAATTCACCCGATGACTTGGTTGGGAGTTCCTTGGTGGCCGAGTTTGGCGATCGCACTTTTTTGCTGGGCATTCATCACCCTCTGGGGAGCAGCCTTAGTCACCGTTTGGGCGTGGCTATTTGCGATCGCAATTTCCCAAATTAGTGGCACAGGCATCTTGCCTGTGATTTCCCCAAAAATTAGTGGCACAGGCATCTTGCCTGTGATTTCCCCAAAAATTAGTGGCACAGGCATCTTGCCTGTGATTCGCGTTTTAATTGGCACAGCTTTGTGGTGTGCCTTAGAAAGTATTTGGAGTACAGGTTCGCTGTGGTGGACATCACTATCTTACACGCAAAGCCCGCACAATTTAGCAATATTGCACCTCGGTCAACTCTCCGGGCCCAGCGCAGTAACAGCCGCCATTGTAGCAGTAAATGGCTTAATTGCCGAAGCTTTTATTGAAGGAAGAAGGAAGAAGGAAGAAGGAAGTTCGGCAACGGATTGTGTAACGGATGTAACGGATGGATGGAAGCAGAAAGAGGGCTTTTCGGCTTCGCTCAAGGTAAAAATAAGGAAGAACGAAGCAGGAAGCAGGAAGAATTGGATTGCTTATATTTTGCCTGCGAGTTTGTGTTTATTTTTGCATATTACAGGCTGGAGTTTGTACAATCGCCCTTTGAATCAAGAGGCGGGAACTTCATTAAAAATTGGCATTATTCAAGGCAATATTCCTAACGAGATTAAGTTTGACTCAGCGGGTTGGGGGCGCGCTTTGGAAGGTTACACCACGGGATACAAACAGTTAGCAGACAGGAAAGTCGATGCTGTGCTAATTCCAGAGACAGCTTTGCCTTTTATCTGGACAAACGAGTATCAGCGTTCTACTCTTTCCTTTTACCAAGCTGTACTCGAACGCGGCGTTGTGGCTTGGGTTGGAGGATTCGGACAGCAAGAGAATAGTATCACTAACAGCTTATTGGCGATCGATCGCACTGGAGAAATTGTCGGGCGCTACGATAAACTAAAGCTAGTGCCTTTAGGCGAATATATTCCTTTCTACGAAATCTTAGGCGGGATTATTAATCGGCTTTCGCCCTTAGATGCTCATTTAGTACCCGGCAATTCTAAACAATTGTTTGAGACGCCGTTTGGCCGCGCCATTGTCGGAATTTGTTACGATTCCGCCTTTGCTGAAAATTTCCGATATCAGGCGGCGAATGGAGGCGAATTTATGATCACAGCTTCCAACAATGCCCATTACAAACCGCCCATGTTGGCTCAGCACCATGCTCTCGATGTAATGCGGGCAATTGAAACTGATAGATGGGCAGTTATCGCAACTAATACGGGTTACTCTGCTTTTGTAAATCCTCGCGGCGAGACGGTTTGGAAGTCGGGAATTAATACCTATGAAGTCCGAGATGCTACTATTTATCGGCAGAAAACTCGAACTTTGTACGTGCGTTGGGGAGATTGGCTGACACCTGTATTGTTACTATTGGCTGGGTTAATGCGGTTTATTGTTAGAAATTAACCAGAAGCTTTTAGATTTTAGATTTTATCTATAAATCTAAAATCTAAAATTGTTAGTATTGGCTGGATTAATGCGGTTAATTTAAAAAAATTAACCCCTAGGTTTTAGATTTTATCTATCAATCTAAAATCTAAAATCTAAAATCTAAAATCGAAGGGTTCTACTTATCTTTCACGTGTTCGTGAACGCTAGGAGATAAAGAAATTAAATCGTCGATATTTCGCTGCATGGTAGCACAAATGTTGTCCAAAGGCAAATCATTTTCATCGTGCCCGAAGGGATTTTCTATTTCAATGCCGATTTCTTCGATGCCGAACAAAGTAAAACTAATTAAAGCCACAACTAAGCCAGTTCCCCAACCCAAATCTTTCACCATTTGAAAGGGCAGGGCTAAACAGTAAAGCAACAATAGTTGTTTCAGGTGAATTGCGTAAGCCAAAGGGATAGGCGTTTTCAAAATCCGCTCGCAGCCACCTAATACATCAATCATAGAGTTGAGCAACTCATTCATACCAGTTAACTGATAAACATCGAGGCAATTGCGCTCGTACTGCTCGTGCAAGTAATCCTCAATCCAAAAGGCAATTTCTAGAGGCGGATTGTTCATCGACTTGAGCTTTTGGTAGTGCGCTGATGACATTAACGGCTCCAAATCTGGATTGACTGACTCTTGTCGCAAGTGCAGTTTCAGGGCCACTGCAAAGGCGGGTAACAGGCGCAGAACTGACTTTTTTAGTTCGATATCCTGCGGTTCTTTTTCCTCAATTGCTACCCAGATTTGGCGCGCCAAATTGCGGACGTTGTTGATTAACGTACCCCAAAATTTTCGACCTTCCCAAAATCTTTCGTAGGCTGTATTTGTCCGAAAAACTAACAGTAAACCCAGGACAATACTCGGTACAATACTCGACAAAATGGGCAAGGAAACCGGCAACTTAAAAAAGTGCAGCAGGGAAATAAAAACTCCAAAGCAGCCGCACAGCAAAACGCGGGGCAAAATTGAGGGAATGACAGACCCCCGAACCTGTAATGCAATTTTAAACCAAGGCGGTCGATCGCCACTCATGCAAGTCTCCTCATTAAATTCAATTAAATTAGCACTCTGCGCCCTAGGGTGGGAGGCGCAAATGCCTGGTAAACTTAGTTCTTCTGCTCCAGTCGCCAGTCGATTGGAGATTCGAGATTTTAGATTGACTCCACAGATAAATATGGAGGATTTCAACTTTGGTCTAAAATTTTTTGGTCTCCACGACTGCTGTCAGCGCTTGTATCCCTATTTGGGTGCGGTGAGAGCTTCCAAAACCAGCTTTCCTACAAACAACCTTTGGATTTTAACCAAAAAACTCATCAGCATCAATCTAAAATCTAAAATCTAAAATCTAAAATTGATGGACTGAGGCACTTAATTCGGTAAGATTAATCATGTATCTTTAAACCTCAGCTTCCGTGCAAGAGCGACCGACATCTGTGCCCCCGCATTTTCACCGATTGCCAAACCAACGGTGGCAAATTTATTCGCCTCAACCACAGCAAGCCGAACAGTTTGCCGCTGAAATCGGTTTGTCGCCCTTGCTGGCACAGGTGCTGATTAACCGCGGCATAGATTCCGTTAAAGAAGTGCAAGGGTTTATCGAACCGGAATCTCTGGTTTTGCCCGCGCCAACCGATGAGTTTCCCGATTTGGCTGCGAGTGTCAAATTGTTGCGGGAGGCGATTTCGGGAGGGCAAAAAATTGCGATTTGCGGCGACTACGATGCTGACGGGATGACGAGCACGGCTTTGTTGCTGCGATCTCTGAGGACTCTGGGGGCGAATGTGGATTATGCTATTCCCAGCCGGATGCGAGAAGGTTACGGGATTAACGATCGCATTGTAGAAGAATTTCACTCGGAAGGTGTCGCTCTCATTCTCACGGTTGACAACGGAATTGCAGCTTACGGCCCGGTTGCTAGAGCGCGAGAACTCGGTGTCAAAGTTATTATTACAGACCACCACGACTTGCCGCCAAAACTGCCGCCTGCTGATGCTATTCTCAACCCGAAATTAATCGCAGAATCTTCTCCTTATCGCGGTTTGGCTGGCGTAGGCGTTGCTTATGTTTTGGCGATTACTTTGGCGATTGATATGCAGAAAGTTGGGGGGTTGGTAAATCCCCTGCTGGAGTTATTCACGTTGGGAACTATTGCGGATTTAGCACCTTTGACTGGAGTTAACCGGCGCTGGGTGAAGCGGGGTTTGCGGCTGTTGCCTCACTCGCAATTGGCGGGTATTCAGGCTTTGATTCAGGTGGCGGGAGTGCAGCCTGGAAGTGCGGAAAGTTTACCTCTTCTGAATTCAAAAAGCCAAGCTAGCAATACGTTAAAGCCTGAAGATATTGGTTTTAGGCTGGGGCCCCGGATTAATGCTGTGGGGCGGCTGGCTGACCCTCAAATTGTGATAGAGTTGCTGACTACGGACGATCGCGAATTGGCTCTCAAAAACGCGATGCAGTGCGAACAAATCAATCAGCGCAGGCAGGAGTTGTGCCAGGAAATTGAGCAGGAAGCAATTGCTTGGTGTGAGGAAAGGGCGATAGACTTGCAGCAAGAACGAGTTTTAGTTGTGGTGCAACCGGGTTGGCACCACGGGGTGATCGGGATTGTAGCTTCTCGGTTGGTGGAACGCTACGGCGTGCCTGTGTTTATCGGTACTTTTGAGGATGAGGCTGTAGGGGCGGTGCCCCCGTGCCCGCCCTCCGGTTTGCCCGCTAAAATTGTCCGGGGTTCGGCGAGGGGAATTCCTGAGTTTAATGTATTTGACGGGCTGAATTTTTGCGCGGATTTATTAACTAAATTTGGCGGACACAAAGCGGCGGGCGGTTTTTCTATGCCGGCCCAGAATCTCGACCAATTCCGCAATCAACTGTCAATTTTTGCCAATCAATGTTTGCAGCCGGAACACTTAAAACCCCTGGTTTCAGTTGACGTGCGAGCAGATTTGGCTGAGATTAATCTTGACCTTTACCGACAAATTGATGCTCTGGAACCTTGCGGGATTGAAAATAAGGCTCCTGTATTTTGGACGCCTAATGTTTGCATAACTGAACAGAAAATTGTTGGTAAAGGAGGTCACGTTAAATTAACTGCAACTCAAGATGGAAATGTATCGGCTAGTGTGAAGGCGATTGCTTGGCGTTGGGGCGAATATTTTCCTTTGCCTCGGCGGGTCGATCTTGCTTACCGATTGCGGGAAAATAGTTTTAATGGCAAGACATCGGTTGAGTTAGAATTGTTGGGCGTTCGGCTACCGGCAAATGCTGCTACTTCCAGGCCGCCGAGGTTCGGAAAAGTTGAGTTTGATTATTGCGATCGCACTTATTCTTGCAGTCTGTCTCCCGCTGGATCGATCGAGGAATTGAGAATTCGCAACTCTCAAGGGCAAGTTTTGGCTGTTGCACCCGGACAAAACATCGGTTTGTTAGGTAACTCCCGCAAAGATGCTAGAGAAGTCGATGTATCTCTACCTTTTTTTGAGAATTTGATTCAAACTGCTAAACACGCCCTGGGTATTTGATAACTCGGTATTTGAGCGGAAAGCTCGTGCTGCTGGGAAATTTGGCGATCGAGCGTTGTGAATTTTGCATAATTTACAACTCAAAACTCCCAACTCTCGATCGCCGCCTAGCGTGCTATAATTACAGGTCGCCGCCTTTAGCTGCCAAGAGAAAAATCACGATCGGGCCAGAAAGCACGACGGCTGCGAGTAAAGCTACCTGAACAATGAGTTGGTAGTCTACACCACCCATACCACTGAAAAGATCGGTTATAAAGTCCATGTGTCCTCCTGACTGTAGTGATTAACTCTAGATTGTTGAATTAGAAAATCCGCTTCTGATTTTACCGGGCGATCGACCATATTTTTTAAGGAACTTTACAAAATTCAACAAAATGTAAACTACGATCGACCTCTCAGTCACAGGAAGGGACTTGATGCCCCTTCCCGGAAAGTCTCCCCAATCTAAAATCTCCAATCTAAAATCGAACCGCCCTTTCGGGCTCTGGGCCTCCGGCGCTGGCAATTGATATACTTGAAGGGCCCCAATCTCCTAAAGTTTGGCATTTTCCACATAATGCTCCGAATCTAAAATCTAAAATCTAAAATCTAAAATCTAAAATCAAACTATGGCTACTTGGCGTTGCGTAAAGCAGTGCGGTGCTTGTTGTTACCTCGACCCAACAGAGCGCCCAGACTTAGACGAGTATTTATCAAACGACGAATTATCGCTCTATTTGAGCTTAGTCGGAGATGACGGTTGGTGTATCAATTTTGACAGAGAGACGCGAGAATGCGGAATTTATGCCGATCGACCGCGCTTTTGTCGGGTAGACTCAGAAGTATTTCAGGATATGTACGGCGTTGAGCCGACTGAATTGAACGATTTCGCGATCGAGTGCTGCTTGGAACACATAGAAGACCTTTATGGCGATCGATCCTTGGAAATGATCCGTTTCAGGCAAGAAGTCGGCATTCTGGCTCATCCTGGCAACTGATCGAGTCATCAAACAAGCAGGCGCGAAACACAAATCTTGTAGGGGCGGATTTTACAAATTGTTTGGGGGAACTGACTAATCATCTGTAAAACAAACTTATGGCTCTGTTTCTTTCAAAGATAGGAGTATAACTTCTGGATAGACTACCAAATCCTCAATCAGGGAAAATTAAACTAATGATTACTTTACAATGTAAGTTAAAACCGGAAGACTACATTAAAGCACAGTATTTGCATATGCAACCAAGCCCCTGGTTAAAGTATCTTGGCATTACTTTGTTGAGTTTGTGCTTAGTTGTTTTGGTTGCTTCAGCGCCTTCATCAGTCTCCTTGACTACTACTTTTAGTGCTTTTGCTCCTATATTCCTTTTGGGTTTGTTGTATGCGTTTATTCTATTTGCTGTTATTCCTTGGAAGGTGCGTCGAATATTTGCACAACAGAAGACACTTCATGTTGAATATCAAACCGCGATCTCTCCCGAAATGATTGAAAGCACCTCTGAAAATGGAACTATGAGGATGCGTTTGTCTGATTTTCACAAGTACAAAGTTGGCAAAGACCTAATTCTTCTGTATCATTCTCAAGCGTTATTTCATATGTTTCCGCGTCGTTTTTTTGCATCAGAGGAAGATTTCAAAACTTTTCTTTCTTACCTTGAAGCTAATCTTGGTAGTCCCAAGCGTTAGTTGAGAGGCAATTATGCCAACAAAAGTTTGTGAAGGCTGAGTTAAAGAGTTAAATCGACTGAATCTTTTAAGATACAAGGTGCGGGTTTGGTTAAAATCTAGAATCGGAGCGGCTGTATGGTTGCAAAATCTGCCCCCTCGTCTCGTTAGAATAGAAAAATCAAGGAAATATAGCGCAGTTGAGTTGAGCCATGAGCAATCGAGAGGGTTTTACGGGGGGATTTATTGCCGGAGCCGCAGTTGGCGGCTTGGTGGGTGCAGTTTTGGGCGCGGTGCTGTCGCGGCGCGCTGCTGAAGCTTTGCTGAGTGAACCTTCAGAAGCAAAGACAAGAAAGATCCGCCAGAGGAAAGCCAGCCAACTCGAAGCCGAAGGGATGGAAGTAGCAAGGCTGAGTTTAGAAGATAAAATTGCCCAACTCAATCAGGCAATAGATGACGTGCGGCTGCAACTGGGCGACGTAAACGGCAACGCGCAGCAGCACAACAGCGAGGGTTCGATCGCCCAAGACTCCTGAATCCCTTTAAAATTTTAGATTAGTCTGGCCGATCGATGCGCGCTACTGACATCTTGCACCATTCTCGCTTTACAGGCCTTTCGGGCCTGTGAAGCCAAGAGTGAATTTTATTGTGGGCCGTTACTCTTCTAGCCCGCCCGTAAACAGCCTCATGCTCCCCCTCTCCCCCAGCTATGCTAAACTTTAAGTTAAAGTGTCTGTAAACTTTACTCAAACTTCAACGAGAATATATGAGTTATTCCCTAGGCCTTTTGGCAACCACGCTGTCCACATTTCTGCAAATCTATGTAGCCCTGATGATTATTCGGGTGCTGTTAAGCTGGTTCCCTAACATCAATTGGTACGACCCCCCGTTTTCAATTTTGAGTCAGTTAACAGATCCTTACCTCAATCTATTCCGCTCGATTATCCCCCCCTTGGGAGGGATTGACTTTTCACCACTGATTGCTTTTTTTGTACTTCAGTTCGGATCGGAATTTTTGATCGGTCTTTTGACCAGCCTGCAAACATCTTTGTAGTTGGAAAAGCTTAAGTTTTTCAGCATCGAGCGTAAATTTTTTGGCCGACATAGCTGCCGGCAACTAAATTTTAGATTTGACATTTTTAGATTAACTCCCCGGTTGAAAAGCTGGGGAGTTTATCGTAAATTAGAAATGAGAAATTGCCGGCCGCTCAACAATCGAAAATCGAAAACTGCATCGCAATTTCACCGGCAGCCAACCCAAAATCTCCAAGAGTTTCGTTAGCGGCGCACCACGCCCGTAAAACCTGTAGCTTTAAATTGCTTGAGTTTCAAAGGTGTTCGTTGATTGGCTGCAACGGAAATTCTGAGCTGAAAATCGCTAACTCCGGGAGGAACTTCTTCTATAGAACCCAAGCGAGTCCGGTTTTGCATCACCGGATTGTCGTCAGCATCATAAATGCGGCCGAAAATATCGGCATTGACCACTGGTTTGCCGGTGCTATTTTCAGCTTTCCCAGTAATCAAAAAGCAGGTAGCTTCCATAGAACTGCCGCTGGTGACTGTTCCTTCTCCCATTTCTGCCGGACATTCGCGATAAGAAAGGTCTGAAAGTTTAATCTGCGTCAGAGCCCAAGCAGGTGGAGTGAATACCAAACTAAAAATTCCGATTAGGCAAGTAGCAAAAAAAAGGCTGATAGCTCGAAATTTCATAAATGGCGGGGCAAGTATATTTTAATTCTCAGCTTAGCGCGAATTGCGCCTCAAATTCCTGCTTATAGGAATTCTGAAAACTACAGCTACTTTTTGAAGAAATGGCATTAATCTAGACCTAAATGCTGACGTAAGGCTTGGCGCATCACATCGACTGGGACGGATTCTCGATCCAGCCAAATTTTTAAGGCCGCTGCTCCTTGTTGAACTAGCATGGGGAGTCCGTCAATAGCTCGCGCTCCCCGAAGTTTCGCATCTTTGAGAAACTGGGTAGGATTAGGGGTGTAAATTAAATCATAGACGATCGCACCTGCTGAAATTCGATCGATCTCACCAGCCGCAACCGGCGACTTTTCCCCCTGCGGATACATCCCCACAGGCGTCGTGTTCACCAGCAAATCTGCCTGCGAGATTAAGCTTGACAAATTATTCCAAGTATGAACCTGCAAATTCTGCACGGGCATCGGAGAATTGACCCAACTCTGCTGAAATTCCCCTAAATTTTGTTCGCTGCGGCCGACAACGTGAATCTCTGCACATCCCAATTGAACGCATCCAGCCACAACAGCCCTCGCCGCCCCGCCATTCCCCAAAATTACCGCTACTTTCTGACTCCAATCGGAACCCCCCCTAGCCCCCCCTTGGTAAGGGGGGGGACAGGATTCAACAGCCGTATTGGCCGTTTCTAAGGGAGAGGTCGCGTCTTTAGCCCCCCCTTGGTAAGGGGGGGTTGGGGGGGTGTGCAGCGGCGCGAGAAAGCCTTCAACGTCAGTATTTGTGCCGCACCAACCTTTGTCAGTCAGGTATACGGTATTGACTGCGCCGATCGCTAGGGCGATCGGGGAAACTTCTGACAACAGCGGTAAGATTGCTTGTTTGTGGGGAATCGTGATGCTAAATCCCCGAACGCCGATCGCCGCAAATCCTGCAATAGCAGCTTTTAAATCCCCTGGTTTTACCGGAAACGGCAGGTAAACAAAATCGACTCCCAAGTGGGAAATAGCAGCATTGTGCATCGCCGGCGACAAAGAATGTTCGACGGGATGACCAATTACTCCTAACAGTTTAGTCGTGCCTTTAATCATTTTTGTTAGTTGACTGTTGACTGTTTATGATTCGGCGGAGATAACTCTCAACCATCAACTCTCAACCATCAACTGTCAACTGTCAACTCTCAACTCTCAACTGTTTCCCGAAACTCTTTGGCGTCAGCCAAAATCGGATTGACATCAAACCAATAATCTTCGCCGTAACGGTATTCAAACACCCAAAGACTACGCAGCAAGATTTGGTATTTAGTTTCCCCACTCACAGTTTTGGTAGCGGATACTTGGCGCAGCAATTGCCACTCATCAGGTTCGATCGCCAAAGTAAGCTGGTGGCGGCGCTGGACGATCACATTTTCCAAAGTTTCCCGCGACAGAGGAGGGTCTTGTTTCTGCAGACAGCCATACAGTAGTTGCAGCAAATTGCGGACATGACCGCCGCTGACTCGACACAGACGATCGAGAGTTTCCGCAGAGTCGAAAACTTTGCCCACCAAAGCATAGCGCTGTGAAGGATGCACCGTTGGAAAGGCTCGCGCCAGAACCATCTGCCGCAGCAATTCCACACCCTCAGAACACTCAGAACCGTCGCTCAACTGCACCGGCACCATCGGCAAAACCTTCGGATCTACCCCAAAGCGATTGGTCAACTGGCCCAAATCGTTAGAGAAAATCAGCACCAAAGGAATTGTATACACGACGTGGCAATTTAGTCTTGCCAACTGTTCGCCGCGATCGACAAACAGGTATTCCGGCTGCAGCCGCCCCGTCGGTTTCGCGCACAGGTGTATGCGATCGAGATTGTCGATAATTACTACAAGTCCTTGTTTCCCTTGACGTTTGAGTTCTTGGTTAGCCGGTTCCAGCAACTCCTTATTGAGCGCATCTAAAATTACGTTAGTTCGCGGCTCCAAATATTGCCTCAACTCCGATCGCAGATTCGGAGCATCTTTCGCCTTAGCAGTAATTTTGCCAATTCCCAACGCCAGAGAAAATTCTCCCTCCGTGCTGGCATTTATTTCCCCAAAACCAGGGATATTAGCTTCAGCACTCAAGTCTATTTGAGTTTGAAAAACATCAGCAACCCCTTTGAGCAAAGCTTTAAAACCCGTCGGTTGCAGCTTGATTTTCATTTTCTCGATACTTTCGCTCACCTGACGAGCAACGCTCAACAAAATATCAGTGATATCTACATCTGCCATGTCTAAGTCTTTACTCGACTCAAAATAAACAACATGAAATCCTTGTTGCTGCAATTGAGCTTGCAGCCGCAGCAATTCAGTTGATTTACCAGAGCCGATGTGACCGGTGAATAATTGACAGGTAGGTGCATCCGGGGACAGACGGCTGATGGTGCGCTCCAATTGTTCTACGATCGTGCCGCCCCGCACTGAAGAGAAATCGATATAGTATTGTCGGTCTTGTTGATTTGCTACTGCCAGGGTGTAGCTGGGATTGCACGCGCTATAAAATTTCTGTAAATTTAGTTCCATACCCTGTTCGCTCACAACTACATTATGCCCTAACAGCTTATTCGTTTAGATATGGTAATAATCAGCACACATTCTCTACCTATTCTGATGTTTTATGGCGCCTTCAATATCTCGATACCTCCCTAAACCAGCACTCCAAAATTATACTTAATTTTTGCCTGCTGGGAATAAATCCACTTCACTAAAACCCATAACTAAGTAACTTATCTTCGTACAGCGACCGCGACTTCATCGACATCGCAGACGAAAATTTAGCAGTAATGTTCTCGAATAAAAGCGGCTATTTGAGTACGGTTAACCGAACAAACAAAAACAGGTAGCAATTAGGTATCCCGAAACCAGATTTTTTAAATCATACCTTCGCTATTTTCAGAATAGGTTGGGTACGAATGCCTCAACCCAACCTACTTTTTTAGAGCATTTTGACTTACGCGCGAAGGTGTTTTTTAAGCAACTGGGTTTCTCTGTGCGATATTTTGTTGGATTTACTTATTTTCGATCAATTCTACCATTTTGTGACCTACACCTGCTGCAGAAGCGGGGTTTTGGCCTGTGACTAGCCTGTCGCTGGCAACAACATGAGCCTGAAAATTAGGAACTTTGGTAAAATTAGCCCCGCGTTCAATTAATTTCGACTCCAGCAAAAACGGCACTATTCCAGTCAGTCCCACCGCAGCTTCCTCTTCATTAGTAAAAGCAGCCACAGTCTTGTTAGCAACCAAATATTCGCCATCAGATAACTTAATATTGACTAACCCGGCCGGCCCGTGACAGACAGCACCCACAACGCCACCTGCTTCGTAAATAGCTGCAGCAATCTCAGCGAGTTCTTGGTTATCCGCAAAATCCCACATTGTCCCGTGCCCGCCAGCATAGAAAATAGCGCTGTATTCTGCGGAATCAATTTGTGCGGGATTGAGCGTATTTTCAACTCGAAAAACCTGCTCGGAATCGTCTAAAAAAGCCTTATTTAGTGGGTCTTCTAAATCAACTCCAACCATTGGAGCTTTGCCGCCTTTTGGACTGACAAAATCTACGGCTAATCCGGCCTGAGTAAATGCGTCCAAGGGATGCGTCACCTCTGCGAGATAAAAACCCGTTTCTTTACCAGTGTCGCCCAGTGTATCGTGGCTGGTTAAAACAATCAGAACTTTTTGGCTAGTCATAATCTATTCCTTTTGCGGATGTCTTTGTGCCTGTTGTTTTCATCCTAGACCGAATTTATCTAGAATACAAATTATCAAACTTTCGGGTAAATATAAATATATTTATAGCAACCGCTAAGGTTTTTACCGCGTTCTTGATTCCTGAAACCATTGCGGGGAATTGCTTTCCCTGATTCCTTGTTCCTGCTTCGTTCTGCTATATGATTAACTTTCAATGTTATCGCAGCTTTATTAAGGTTTACCGCATCGGAACCGTATCGGGGCCACCCAAGTCCTCCACCTTACGCCACCGGCTGTTAGCCAACACGTCGCAGCCCTAGAGTCAGATTTGGGCAAATCCCTTGTTTCAAAGGACTCCGAGGCGGATGGTTCCCACGGAAGCGGGACAAATACTGTATACTCAAATTGCTGGTGCGATCGAGAAACTTGCATCGCTTCCCCACAAAAACTCAACAGCCCAAACTCCGCAAACCCTTAGAATCGGTACGCCGGAAGAATTTGTTACAGAAGGAATTCTCGATCGACTACCGCAGGACGATCGCACTTTTTACACCGTACAATTTGGGTTAACAGCAGAGTTAGTCCAACAACTCAAAGCCGGAAAGCTAGACATTGTAATTGCCACTCAAAAACTTACTTTATCCGATATTGAATGTCAACTGCTATTTGAGGTAAATTTCTGAATCGTTGGACTACCAAATATTGTAATTCCTATTGCTCAAGGCGTCGGACGAGATGATGTAAATCCACTCGCTCAATGGCTTCTAACCCAACCGGGTATTGCTTGCAGCGAATAATTGCCGATCGCCCGCCGATTTGGGCGCGTGGTGTTTGGCCGAAGAATCGACGTTCATCCTAAACTAATTATTCCCGATTTTAGAGCAATTAGACAAGCGGTTGCATCGGGATTTAGCTTTAGCGTTTTTCCCGACTACTTGTGTGCAAATTCGGTAAAAGAAAATCGCTTGACACTTTTCCTCAAACCTGCCCAGGCTGTTACCAATCGCATCTGGCTGGCTTTTCGGAAATCGGAAAGACAGTTACCAAAAATCAAACCGATGTTAGAATTTGGCAAATTTCAAAAAGTCTATAAAGTTTTAATCCCCTCACGGGGAAAATTAAATTGCGGCTTTATTTTCACATATTTGCTCAATCCTCGATTGCCTCAATACCAAGTTGCTTAAGTCGCTCAAGATGCTCCTTCATAGCTTTGAGCTGTTCAGGGGTGTGTCCCTGCCACTCTGTAACCTCACCAGAGACCCGTAGCGGATTCCGAGAACGGTATGACTTTGTTGGGTTTCCAGGGAACTTCTTGTCCGTCAAATTGGGGTCATCTTCGATCGAACCAGTCGGCTCTACTATATAAATTCTGTCTGGCCCTTCGCCCAAGGCAAGTTCAGCTCCCCAAATAGCAGCATCCAAGGTGGCGGTTAGATAGACATAGGATGCCTTCTTCCTCTTACCGTAGTTTGAATTAAAGCCCGGTTCAATCAGGTCTCCCTGCTTCAGATTTGCCTTAGTGCCATGATAGAACCTTTGTGAACTTAGGTCTATTGACTTGTCCTCACTTCTGTTTGTTATCATTGTCGTTATATTTTTGTGAATGTCTTTTCTTTTAATACACCTCAGCCGGCTGTTTTTCTTGAGTCTTGAGCCACTCCGTTGCCGATTTCGATTCAGCCTGGGCTTCCTCCGACTCAGTAGCTAGCCACTCCCGATCGGCCTTTTCATCACCACCAAAGGAAGCTAGGGATGGATCAAAGCGGTGAGCCTTTTTCATCCAGACATCTTCAGGTGTTAAAGGTAACATCACCAAAAATCCCCCGCTACAGCATTACCATAGCGAGGGATTTTTGTCAACCTACAAAATCAACTTTCTTGCAGTTTGTTGTTAGCTTCTGTCGATCGCAGCTACTGGCTCAAAACTCGGAACCACAATTTCACCGTTCTGCTTAGTCAACTGGTTGTACAGTCTTTCAGTATTCGGGAAATTAGCAGCCGGTAGAGTCGGGAAGCGGCGGTAAGGAACAACATCCTCGCCAAAAGCCTCAGCATATTCAACGCTGTTCAACATCGCGTTGATAAAGCCCTTAATCCCTTTACTTGCCAAGATTTGGTTGTATGTCCGAATCTCCGCCTGATTGCGAGGAGCGCGGCCCAAGAAATGCTTTGTGCCCAACTCAATCACCTTAGTATTTGGATAAGGTGCATAGAACTGTTTGACGTACAGCGAGGAACAACCTAAACCTTCAATGAACTCCTTGAGATTGATTTCATTGTTGCCAAGTTTGCTTTCTAGCGCCGTGAATTCATTCTTCACAACGTAGGGGTTTAAATCGCGTTCAAAAATTTGACGGTAAGCAGCTTGAATTAAAGTTTTCAAAGCTACTTTGTCCGAAGTATTCGTCAGCTTGAACACCTTAGTTTGTTCGCGTCGCTTGCTGACACCTTGAGCAATCCGAGTTTGCAACTCTAAATCGCCCCGATCGCCTGCTACACCCAGTTCGATAAACCGAGGAGTTTCGGGCGTCTGAGCTTGGAGATTTTGCTCAGCGACGGAACCCGATCGCATCGTCCGCATCGACAAACCACCGGGAGTCACATAGCGCTCGTAGGGAACTGTATCTTCCCCAAAAGCTTCGTTGTACTCCATGCTGTCGATGATGCTATCGACCAGCGCGTAGAAACCCTTCTTGGCGCAAATGTCAAAGTAAGCGTTCATTTCCTGGCGGCCGTAGGTAGGGCGTCCCAGGAGTCGGCGGTGAATGTACTCGATCGCCTTACAAACGTAGAGCTTGCTCCAGTACATATTGCGGAACACATCAGACTTCGCCAACATCCGAATAAATTCGCGCATCGGAATGTCGCCGTTTTCCAGCTTAATTTCCGCCACCTTTTGGCGCTGGCCGTCGAACACATCGCGACCAAACACTTGCAGGTAAGCAGCCCGAATCACCGCTTGGGTGGAACTTTCGGTATATTTGACACTGGAAGAATTGCTGTAGCTGCTGGAGACACCGCGGGCAGTTTTCTTGGAAGCAACATAGTTGCTCGGTAACTGGTCTAATTTAAAGACCTTGGGGCCCAGAGAACCAGGAGCAGCACCGCGAGCCGCCGGATTGCTCAACTGATTGTCAATCCCCGCACCTTGACGGATCAGGATACGGCGAGTGTCTTTGCCGAAGGGAGCTGGACGGCTCTTGGGGTTGCGAGTTTCTTTCGGGAAAATCGCGCCGAACTGAATTTCTAACGGATCGTTGCCAACACCGTAAACGTGCTGGTCTGGCAGAGGCTGGTTGTAGCCAGCAAACAAGGTGATGAACTGAGGAACCTTGCGGAACGGAGCGCTGAAATTGAACAAATCAATTTGCGGGCCCCAGTTGCGACACTCCTGAGCTTCTTGGCCCAAACCGCGCAGGTAAGGCACTGTTTCTTCGCCGAAGTAATCGGAATACTCCTGGGAATAAACCATCGCGTCTACGAGGGCTGGCAGGCCGCCTTTGCTGACGATCGCAAAATACTTGCTAAATTCCTCCCGCGAGCTCAAACCGCGGCCGAGGAAGTGACGGGCGGCCAATTCTACAGCACGGCTGTTGACAAACGGCTCGTAGAATTGCTGGCGGTACAGAGGAGATTTACCAAGGCGGCGAATAAACTCTTTCATCGAGATTTCGCCATTTTTGACCTTGGATTCCAAGTCAGAAATGCTTTGGCTGTATGCGCGGCTAATGTCGCGCTCGAATACTTGGCGGTAAGCTGCTTTGATTACTTCTAGCTTTTCGGCCGAAGACAGACCGGTTTTCATGACGAATTTCGATCGCCGCTCGGCTGCGTTGAAGTAAATTTGAGGCAGTTGCAAGCCTTGCTGGTCGTTGCTTTCGCGCTGCCGCACCTTGTCTGAAGGTGTGGGAGCTTTGAATTCGGTAATTGCTACGTCGAAATACTGTCCGACGATGGCACTAGCCTCTGCATTGTTTCTGAAATAGCCCAAAGATGCTGCCTTCATTTCCTGCATTGCCACAATTGTGGCCGCCGAAGAGCAAGCATTTTCGATGATTTCCCGCAATCCGCGCACGTTCACCGAAATAATGTTCGGGTCGCCAGCGACAATTGCGTAGGTGATGTAGCGCAAAAACCAGCTCAAATCCCGCAGAGATTTGGTCATGTTGCCCGGGCCGTAGCGCGAGACATTGATCGGCCCAAATCCTGCGGGGATTGGGCCGCTGTAGCCGCCACCGTTGCCAGAAAACAGATTTCCCAGCCCCAAGAATCCGCCGCCGCCACCGCCGTTGCCACCGCCTGCGCGGCTTTCTACGTAGGTGACATTTCCCAGTTTCATGCCTTCAGAGACATTCGCCGACCCGCCGCGAGCCGCCCCTGCTACAGCCATCGCAGGTTCTTGCGGTCTTTCCAAAAATGCCAGCGGGGAACCGCCGGTAAAAATCCGGTTAGCTGCGCGGGATACTATCAGTTCCGAGTTTTGGGTCAGCGTCGCAGAGATATCGATCCGAAGAGCCCCGGAACTGAAATAACTTGCCAGTTCGCTGAGTTCGCCCCGCTGTAGAAAGCGGTCTTGCTGTTCTGCTTGCGAAATTGTTGCGACCGGTACAGTTTGATATAGTTGCGGACGCGCAACCGAGCTTCCACCACTTGCTTTTACAGTCATTAGACTCTTTCGCTCCCTATCTAAATCGTTGTAGCATTTACCCAGACTAACCCTGCCTTCTCATGCAGTTGACGCTCACCGCCCGATCGAACGTGCGGTGATTCTTGGGCTGATTCTGCCATTAGTTCCCTCTGGTCTTACGAAGCATTCTTGAGTCTTACAACTCACTCCTCAAGCTTAAATTTCCGTGCGCCCCACGGTATTTGTTTGCCAGTCTTTCCCGAAGCCGTCCTAGAAGGACGGGGCTTTCAACCCTATTTCTCGGTAAAAGGTCAAAGTAGCTATTTTTGCTTTGTTTACTTTTTGCCTTTACCTGTCACGAGGTTCGGGCGCGCTTACTTTCTTAGATTAAAATGTTTTGGTTTCATCTTTCTGCCTGCCGGGAAATCTCCGGTCAGAAGGCAGGCACGGGGTACTCCCTCCGCTGCGCTCCGCCCGTACACCCGTGGAAAAAAAGACTCGGCAGGAGAGTTGCCTTTGGGCGATTGCAGCCAGTGCCGTCAATTAAGGGAAAAGAAAATCAAAAATTTTCTTCTGCCTGTTTTTGGGCGTTCAACTTTCTGCTTAAAGACGCCTCCGCTTTACCCGAAAGGTCAGCGGTGGGTTATGGACAGTCCTTGTTTGTTAAAAAGCCTGTCGAGATTTATTGTATAGATTTAAGAGAGCGTATATGAGAAAAAATGATAAGTTTTATTACGCAGAAGCTGTCAGTCGATTTTAGATTTTAGATTTTAGATTTTAGATTGACTCCAACGAAGCAATAGGAGTGCACCGCGATCGCGCCGCTCTGTCGGAACTCGTGGCAATCTCAAAACTTACGCACTATTACCTCACCTATGGATACTACCCCTGATATCAGCGCTGCCGTGCGGCGGCTTTACGATACTTTCCCTTTCCCGCCCGATCCTTTGTCAGATGAACCGCCGCCTGGGTACAACTGGCGCTGGAGTTGGCCTGATGCTTACAATTTTTGCACCGGGCAAAAGCCGCCAAAACTGGATATTCGGATTTTAGATGCTGGCTGCGGCACTGGTTCAAGCACCGATTATCTGATTCACCTCAATCCTGAAGCAACGGTTACGGCGATCGACCTGAGTGCGGGTGCTTTGAAAGTAGCACAAGAACGCTGTCGGCGATCGGGAGCGCGCGAAGCTGATTTTCGCCACCTCAGCCTGTACGATGCCGCCGAGTTAGAGGGCGAGTTTGATTTAATCAACTGCGTGGGCGTGCTGCACCACTTACCCGATCCGATCCGGGGCATTCAAGCGCTGGCGGCGAAGTTGGCGGCGGGCGGTTTGATGCACATTTTTGTGTATGCTGAGCTCGGACGCTGGGAAATTCAACTGATCCAAAGGGCGATCGCCCTTCTCCAAGGCCCGCAAAAAGGTGACTATCCCGATGGTGTGAAAGTCGGTCGTCAAATCTTTGCTTCTTTACCAGAAAACAACCGTCTTGTCAAGTACGAAAAACAGCGTTGGGCCGGAGAAAATCAGCGGGACGAATGTTTTGCTGATATGTACGTTCACCCGCAGGAAATTGACTACAATATCGAGACTTTGTTCGAGTTAATTGACGCTTCGGGATTGGAATTTCTCGGTTTCTCAAATCCGGGATATTGGCAGTTAGAAAGACTTTTGGGCAAAGCGCCGGAATTGATAGAAAGAGCTCAGGGTTTGACGGAACGGGAGCTTTATCGATTAATTGAATTGTTGGATACGGAAATCACTCATTATGAGTTTTTCTTGGGCAAAAAGCCTGTTAATAAGATTGATTGGTCGGACGATAAGACACTTTTGGCGGCAATTCCAGAGTTGAGTGGTTGTATGCACGGTTGGCCTAGTCAACAAGTGTTTGATTGCAATTACCAATTGCTCAATTTGTCAAGTGCTGAATTTGAGTTTTTGCAAGGTTGTGCACCCCCCCCAGCCCCCCCTTATCAAGGGGGGGAGAAAGAGGGAACCTCGCCTGGGCAAGGTAAAGGAGAGAAGACTGTTGGGGAGATTTTGGGGAATGTGGAGATGGGATTGGATGAAGTGCGATCGATCTTGTCAAAACAGCTAATTTTGCTAACACCCGGTAAAATCTAAGGGCGGGCTCTCCGGCTTAACTCCTACTCCCCACAATCAAATTAGCTTTTTGTGGAACAGGCCGGAAAGCCTGTTCTTTGCTCGGAGTATAATTTCTGTTAAATTCCCAATTAATCAAGGTTTTACAGTTGGAGGATTAACAGCCGTAATTTGTGAATAACGAGCGAAATCAGCAATGTTAAAAGTTAGGATATGGGTTAAACCATGAACTAGCATAGCAGCAACTAGCCGCGCATCATGAACCTTAACACCTACAACCTTATTTGCGATCGCCAGTCGCTCCCATTCTTGATAAATTGCTTCGGTATCCAACAACAGAGGAAAAAGCTGTTTTAAGCGATTAATTTCTGCCTCTGCTTCTATTGCAGTACGCCCTAATCCATGTCTCTGAATCGGGCGCGTGCAAACGTTGCTTAACTCTCGGTTTGGACTAAGGAATGAGAATTAAATAACTTCCACAAGTTTGTGGAAGTTATTGCTCATTCCTCAGTTCCCAGGCTGGAGCCTGGGAACCAGTTAATCCTGGATGCACGTACTAGAATTTCCTGTCATTGCGAACGTAGTGAAGCAAGTCTGACGGGTGGTTGGATTTTTGCCCGTAGCAATCCCTAGTTTTTCTTGCAATTATTCAATGATTTTTTGCAGCCCCCGTACCATTTCTAAAAGTTCAGCTTGGCTCAACTGCTCTATTTCGGTTTTTTTCTGCTTTCTGGTTGCTGCGGGCTTTTTCATTGGTTTATTTTACCAACTTTTGTCACCGAAGTTTTTTTGACCTGAATCCTTACGAATTTTTTTATTCTGTTCTTTCAATGATGATAGTCAGGTGAGCTACTAATGCACCTATCGCTCCTACTGCTGCAATGACTGGAAACAACGCCGCACCGATGACTCCGCCGACTACTCCCACTGTCAAAGGAACTTCTACTAAGATCCGTCCCTCTTCATTTTTGATAATGATTCGGCGGATATTTCCTTCGTGAATCAGTTCTTTAACTTTAGCAACCAAATCGTCGCCGTTAATTTTTACCTCCTCGACGCTAACTTTTTCCTGAGTATAAGCAGGAGTTTCTAGAGGAGTCGTTTCAAAATTAACCTCAGCAACTTTTTGGGCCGAAACTTTTTCAGATACAGGTATTGATTCGAGTTCTCTTGTCCCGACAGGTTCTTGTTCGCGATCTGTAGGTGTGTCCATTTTTTGTTCTCCTTTTAGGTAAAAGTATTTTTGTATAGAATTATATTGAAATATAACACGCCACTTTTTTTCTATCAATCATTCTTTTGGGTGATATTGCTGCGGGTGCTATGGTGCTTTTCTCTATTGATCTTTGACGGTGAGAGCCTAAAATCCTTCCTCAGTGGGCGTTAGCAGCCGACTTCACTTGTGCCGTTTGGTTAACTGTCTGCTTCTGGCCCTCGCACCGCCTAATCCTTGAAAAGCGTCCAATCCAGACAACGAAAGGATGAGAGCGACTTCCACACTCTCAGAGACTCAGGCTCAACAGGTGTACAGGTTGAAATACTGACATTGTACTGAAAGTACGATCGTCCCGCCGTGTATACAATTACCACCTCTCGTTCGGGAAACCGCACATGAAAACCGTCGCTTACTTTCCTCAAATGTTATTTCAATTTAGCTCAGTGCGATCGCCACATCAAACCCGACCCCCCGAGGTTCCTCAAATCAACATCTTAGAGTTTCTAATGAGAATTGCCTAAAATCAAGGGGGAGGAGAAGTAATAATGATCGAAATATTACCGCAACTAAACCAACTTGTTCACATTGAAGTTGAATTTGGGGAAACGGAAAGGTAAAATAGAATTATTTGCTTCTGCTTCCTCTTGATTCTCCGTGTCCGATTTGCCAGCGACAAAGTTTGAATCTCAAGTTGGGAACCCGATGGTACTTTTCTGGAAAATTTTAAGGCACATCAAGCGGATGTGTCGAATGTGAGTTTTAGCTGCGATCGCACAACTTTAGCATCTGCCGGGAAAAATTTCGTTGGTGAAGCTTTGGAGTCTCGATGCGGCTAAAGTATAAGCTGCCGAACTTGACAAATTGCTCGCCATCGGCTGTCCTTGGCTCTGAGACTACCTACAATACAATCTTCGGGTTGAGTGCGATCGGCATTTGTGCAAAAAAACTGACAATTGACATTTCTTGGCAATTGCCGGAAACCTGTTTTGCCTGAATTTTCAAATCGGGCGATCGGCTGCTGATTTGTCGCTATTCTTGTCTTATTGTAATATAATTTTACGCAAGGGGCAATACGAAATGTACTGCCACAGGTCGCAGATGTCTATCCATCTGAACCAATTTAATGTCATCAAACATTAAAAATAGTTATGACTGTTATATTCGGATTAGTAAAATCTTGGATATATAAAATTCAATACATAGTCAGGTTTCAAAGGGGTGTCTGCTGTTAAATCAATCTAACCTGCAATATCATTTCTGGTGACACCAGCACGATTTAAGGAAAAAAATCCTGCTGAATTAACTGGGTTCGAGGGAGCAGAGGAAAGTTGATGACTAAGCTATAAAAAGAGTTGAAAAAGCCTTCTAAATAGTAGGCAATACTCCAGCAGCAAACCACAACTGCCAATTACCAAAGGAGGGAGCAGTGTATGAAACTGACGGGTTGAGTCCCCTAAAATCGTCGCTTGGTTTGCGATCGACTCTACAGGAATTAACCCTGTACGACTTTCTCCTAGAATCTGAGTGTCCGGGAGACGAAGTTGCTAAAATTTTTCAAGCAAACCCTTTAGTTCCGGGCATCATCATCACTCAGCAAGGAAAGTTTATAGGGATGATTTCGCGGCGGCGTTATTTTGAACACATGAGCCGCCCCTACAGCTTGGAGTTATTTTCTCAACAGCCTTTGTTCATACTCTACCGCTTTACTAAAACTGATATGTTGGTTCTCGATCGCGAAACCTCAATTATGACAGCAGTGCGGCAGTCTTTGGAGCGATCGCCCGAACTAATCCACGAACCAATTGTAGTACAAGTAGAACCGGAAACTTACAAACTTTTAGACGTACACCAACTGCTGCTTTCTCAGTTGCAAATTCACGAGTTATCAACCGTGGCGATGCGCGAGTCGCAAGCACAATTGAGACATCAAGCCCAACAGCTCGAACTGGCCCTGCTGGAACTTCAGCGCACTCAAACTCAACTAATTCAAACAGAAAAAATGTCTTCTTTGGGGCAGTTAGTAGCAGGAGTAGCTCACGAAATCAACAATCCCATCGGCTTTATCTACAGCAATTTGCACCACGCTAAAGAGTACACGCAAGCTTTAATGCAGATGCTCGATATCTACAGGCAGCAGTGTCCCGCATTCATACCGGAAATTGCAGCGGAAGCGGAAAAAATAGAACTCGATTATTTGCTAGAAGACTTGCCCAGAGTCTTAAATTCTATGCAGCAAGGTGCAGAAAGAGTGCGCGACATCGTTTTGTCGCTGCGGAATTTTTGCAGATTAGACGAAGCTGAAATGAAGCAAGTCAACATTCACGACGGTATCAACAATACGATTATGCTTTTGCAAAGCCAGCTTAAAGGAAAACCGGGGCAGGAGGCGATCGAAATTCACAAAGAATACAGCGACTTGCCACTGGTGCAGTGCTATCCCGGACAACTCAATCAGGTATTTATGAATATTTTACTTAATGCAGTTTACGCTCTGGTTGAGTCTAATACATACGAAAATGTCGATAAAAAAAACGCAAATAAGTCGCAATTAGGCGAAAAAGATCAGTCTAGTACAAAGACTCAATCATCAGTTTCTAAGTCTACCCGCCTGATTCCTACGATTCTGATTCGCACCGAGTTAATTGAGAAAAAAAAGGTAATAATTAAAATTTCTGACAACGGCCCGGGGATGACAGAAGATATTCGGAAGCGGTTGTTTGACCCTTTCTTTACTACTAAGCCAGTCGGCCAAGGAACGGGTTTGGGACTGTCGATTAGCTATGAAATTGTTGTCAACCAACATGGCGGCGCATTGAAGTGCTTTTCGGAACCGGGAAAAGGAGCCGAATTTGCGATCGAAATTCCACTTCAACAGTCTTCCCTAGCACAGATTTTGCCTCGCTTTGCGTGATACAACAGAAGGAAGTTCGGCAACGAGCAATGTACGGGATTTAACGGATTTAAAATAATTAGCATCTACTCAAAGGTGGTCAGAAACCGGGTTTTTCACCCTCATATTTGCTTGCAGCGCGCAGATTCGGTAAAAAACCCGGTTTCTTAGGTTGGAGTGCGTCTAGGACTAAAGAATAAAGCCCGTCAGCTACCGCGAACCTTTGCAAACCCACTTCCACAAAGGATGACTCGGCCCCTGTTGGCGAATGCGGCGAACTTGTTGTTCCAAACCCTGTTTTTCCCGCAGGGGCAATCCTCGCACCATATTGCGACTTTGCCAAGTTAGCACTCCCAAAGTCATCCCCAAGCACAAACCTAAACCGAGAGTGGGCCAGCGATGAAAAGATAAACCATAGCGCACTGCGACCCAAGTGAAGTGTTCTAACCACAAAGCGATTTCGCGGCGCAAACCCCAAATGCTCAAAGAACCGACGCTAATCCACAAAAATATCACTGTTAACCAGCGGCCGTAAACTGTTAGTTTGTGAAGCCTTTGGACTTCAATTTCAAAAGTTTGGTCAGTAGTCATTTGTGATTTGTTATTTGTTATATTATGTCCGGTCGATTACCCCTAATACGGTAGAGGCCCGTGAGCCAAAAATATCTGCCAACAATCTCCAATCTCCAAAACCCGCCCTTTTAATCGCTCGATTGGACATGATATTATTTGTCATTTGTCATTAGTTATTGATGATTTATTATTAGTCAGTCAACAGTTAACCGTTAACAGTTAACCGTTAACAGTCAATTAAACTTCCTCTGACTGGTTGATTCCTTCTGCAGGGACGGGGATGGAGTGGCCGGTGCGACTGCGCCACCAAGCTAGCAGCGTACTGGCAACGAAAATACTCGAATACGAACCAGCAATAAAACCGACAATCAAAGCTAAAGCAAAGTATTTGAGGGTTTCGCCGCCAAACAAAAAGATTGCGAACAATGTCAGCAGGGTGGTAAACGTTGTGTTAATTGACCTTCCCAGAGTCTGCATGACAGCATCATCGACAATTTGATCTATCGACTGTCCCGGATTTAGCTTGATTACTTCTCGCACGCGATCGTAAATTACCACAGTATCGTTAACAGAAAAACCGATAAGTGTCAAGAGCGCGACCACAAATAAACTGTCAACTTCCAGTCCTTGAACTAAACCCAAAAACGAGAAAATACCAAGCGTGACCAACACGTCGTGAAACACAGCCACAAAAGCAAAAAAGGCATAATCCAACTGAAATCGGAATGTCAGATAAGCAGTAATTCCCGCAAAAGAAACCAACAAAGCCAGCAAACCCGAAGTAAACAACTGTTTGCCGAGGGTAGGCCCAACCGTATCAATTTGAGTAGATTGAGGAGAAAAAGCGCCTATCTTTTCGCTCAAAGCTGTTTGCAAATTAGTCCGCTGTTCGACATCCAAAGTTTTTGTTCGCAGGGACAAACCGCGCTGTTCTTGGCCGATAACTTGAATGCTGCTGCCCCCTAAACCTTGGGTGTCCAGGACTTCACGGACAGCAGCAAGATCGATCGGTTTACAATTTTCCGGTTTCGTGCAGTCGAGTTCAAATTGCAGCCGAGTGCCGCCGATAAAGTCCAAACTGGGGCGCAGGGGTGCGCGGATGTCGGGACGAGTCCAAGAAATCGCCATCGACACTATACCTGCGAGGATTATAGCGGCGGAAATACTCCACCAGAGCGATCGATATTTGATTACACTGAATTTCATAATTTGAAGGAAGAGGGAAGATTGGCAACGGATTCTGTAACGGATGTAACGGATGTAACGGATGGAAGAAGGAAGAGGGAAGAAGTTAACTGTCAACTGCCAACTGCCAACTGTCAACTGTCAACTGCCAACAGTCAACAGTCAACAGTTAACTATTAGCAGTTTTCGACAAATCGGGACAGAACAACTGAGGTTTCCGCAGGGCTGGAAAGCTCAATACTACGAACAGCAGAGTGCGGCTGCAAGTTAGCGCGGTAAACATACTCACTCCCACCCCCAATGCCAGAGTTACAGCAAACCCTTTAACTAAACCAGCGCCCAACCAGAACAAAGCAGCACAAGCAATAACTGTTGTGACGTTACCGTCTAAAATGCTGGAAAAAGCGCGGTAAAAACCCGATTCTACCGATCTATAAAGCGATTTCCCCGCCCGCAACTCTTCCCGCGTGCGCTCAAAAATTAGCACGTTAGCATCCACGGCCATCCCGATGCTGAGCACAAAACCAGCAATTCCCGGCAGCGTTAATGTCACTCCCAAAAGCACGAAAGCTGCCCAAGTTAACAAAGCATAAATTAACAGCGCAATATTGGCAATTACGCCGGGGAGTCGATAGTAGGCCACCATGAAAATCAAGACTAAAATCAAGCCGCCGATACCTGCGTTAATACTGCTTTGAATGCTGTCTTTACCCAAGCTAGCGCCGACAGTGCGGTTTTCTACAATTTCGACCGGCACGGGCAAAGCGCCGCCCCGCAATTGCACTGCCAAATCGTTGGCTTCTTGGGTTGTAAAGTTGCCTTGAATCACGGCACTTCCACCAGTAATTCCTGTTTGGGCAAATTCAACGCCGACGACTGGAGAACTGATCATTCTATCGTCTAGGAAAATACCGATACTGCGTCCGGTGCCGGCTAAATTTTTAGTGAGTTGGGCAAAAAGTTCGCCTCCTTTGGTATCGAAAACAAGAGCAACGTTCCAGTTGTTCCCAGAAGCCAAGGGCTGAGGTTGAGCGTCTTTGAGGTTTTCGCCGCCGAGGCCGCTGCTTTTGAAGAGTTTGGCGATCGCCTCATTGCTTCTTTTCAAAGCAGCCTGATTTTCTTTAATTGCTGCCTCATTCGGGCTAATTTTCAATTCTGCTTGTTTGACCAGCAATTCCTGCTGCAACTGCCTTTCAATGCCCAATTGTGCTTCTGTTCCGGGCAGTTGTTCCAGAAATTCTAGCTTTGCCGTACCGCCCAAAACTCGTTCTGCTTGCTGCGGGTCATTTACTCCGGGCAACTGCACGAGAATTTGGTCTTCTCCTACTGTTTGGACTAATGCTTCGGAAACACCCAAACCGTTGACGCGGTTTTCGACAATCCGCCGCACTGCTTCTAACATTCCCTGGTCAATTTTGGGAATTGTGGGGGTAGTTTTTACTTGAATTGTGAGTTGCGACCCTCCTTGCAAGTCTAATCCCAGCCGCGTCGGAATTGTTACTATTACAGTAATGGCGGCGATGATTAGAACAAAAATTAGGGCTAATAGGGAACGTTGTTTTTGCATATTTAATTATTAGTCATTAGTCATTAGTCATTAGTCATCAGTCATTAGTCATTAGTTAGGTGGAAGGAATAATCAATTTGTGCATCCGTGTTTTAGCATCAATGTCCTGCTGGCAGATATCGTTAGTTTTAGCGAACAACCAAAGAGTGATAACTAATGACTAATGATTAATGACTGATGACTATTTATACTCGCAAAGCTACCATTTTTTGGACGGCTTCGACAATTTGATTGGGCTGGACAATGGTCAGTCTTTCCAAATTGCCGTTGTAAGGTGTGGGAATATCTTGTGAAGACAGGCGCAAAACCGGTGCGTCGAGTTCGTCAAAAAATCGATCGCTAATCGAAGCAATTAGTTCGGCACCGATGCCTCCTGTTTTCATGCACTCCTCTACAATAATTACTTTGTGAGTTTTGCGAATGGATGCGCCGATGGTCTCCATGTCCAGGGGTTTGAGAGAAATTAGGTCGATTACTTCTGGATCGTAACCTTCTTTTAGCAGGGCGGGCACTGCTTGCAAGACGTGGTGCCGCATCCGAGAATAAGTCAGGATGGTGACATCTTTGCCCGATCGCACAATTTCTGCCTTGTCCAGCGGCACTAAATATTCTGTTTCTGGCAAATTTTCTTTGAGGTTGTAAAGAAGAACGTGCTCGAAAAACAGAACCGGGTTATCGTCGCGGATGGCTGATTTTAAGAGTCCTTTGGCGTTGTAGGGAGTCGAACAGGCGACTATTTTCAAACCCGGTACTGCTTGGAAATATGCTTCTAACCGCTGAGAGTGTTCCGCGCCGAGTTGCCGGCCGACACCGCCGGGCCCGCGAATTACCATTGGCATTTTGAAGTTGCCGCCGGAGGTGTAGCGCAGCATTCCGGCGTTGTTGGAAATTTGGTTGAAGGCCAGCAGCAAAAAGCCCATGTTCATGCCTTCGATGACCGGCCGGAGTCCCGTCATTGCTGCGCCTACTGCCAGGCCTGTAAAGCTATTTTCGGCGATCGGGGTGTCGAGCACTCTAAGTTCGCCGTATTTGTTGTAGAGGTCTTTGGTGACTTTGTAGGAACCGCCGTATTGACCTACGTCTTCGCCGAGTACGAATACGGAGGAGTCGCGGGCCATTTCTTCGTCTAACGCCTCGCGGAGGGCGTTGAACAGTAAGGTTTCTTTCATGCTACAGTTTTCCAATACTTTTAGCCTTTACTTGTGTAATTTCTATCAACACTCTAGCAAAACAGCCATTTTAGGAGCTTTTTGGGCCTTGCTATTGCCTGTTTACCTACCCCAGTGTCTCTTACCTGATAGTCACTTACAAGCAAGCTCATCTAGCAAATTTCTAGCCACACCACATTGGCACTACCTTGCTTTCTAGTGTATTTCCAGAAGTTGCCGCCTACAGTTGGCGGCTACTTTTAGAAATAGAGGCAAAAAAACCTAGAGTCACAACATACACATAGCGTGAATGATGCGATCGCACTTCCGTGCCGAAGTGAGAAGCCCGCCTTCGTACTAGAAGTCACTCAATATATCCAGAATTGCTTCTACGTCCGCTAGGCTTAACTTGGACTTTTTGCGCTTGGCTTTCAAGCGGTTGAGCAAGGTAGCAGCATCGGGTATTTCACTTGTGTCAGGTGACTCGCTACTATCAAGCTGTCGGGCTAGAGCCAGCACTCGATCGGCTAGGGCGATTGGTACTCGGATGGTGCGAGTTTGCCCGTGCTTCCATTTACCCTCATAGTGCTTGAGGTTGGCCAAGCTAGCGTCGTTGATGTTTTTACTCATTTCACTTGTGTCAGGTGATTTACTGTTAACAGCTTGGCACGGTTGCTTTAGTTCTGTCAAGGGTATAATCACATGACACAAGTGAATAAAGGTAAAATAGACAATCGAGAGAGTTGAGCCAGAGATACTACTTTTCGGGGAGATACATCAAGTCCCAGGCGATGAACTCATCTTGCTGGCAGAACGAAACGGGTTTATCAAATTTCACCAGTAGACCCGTGCGATAGGGGTACGAACGAATTTCTACAATAACCCCCCTCACGCCTTGATAAATGCCACCAACATCCTTGACCACAACCCGATCGCCGACCTCAAAAATGCGGGAATGTTTTACTTCGGGCTGATGCGCGGGGGATGTCTCATTAAGACATCGCTTGAAAAATCCCCTCAAGTGAAGTCCATCGGTACTCTCAATAAATTTCCTTATCTCTTCCATTTTTTCGGTATCGCTGCTTGCTTTGGCCTCGCGGTATTCGTCGGCCATCCTTTTAGCCCGCTGTCTGTTGGCGACAGTTTGCATATCTGCTTTAGAACTTGCAGGACTTGATGCAGGACTCTGCACCACCTTTGCAGGACTTGATGCAGGACTTAAACCTATGTCCTGTATAGGGTTTGCAGGACTTGCAGGACTTTGAGGGGAAACATTCTTTATTCCTGTTTCGTTTCGACTTCCTTCCACAGCCTCTTCTGTTTGTTGGTTGATTTCACTTTTTCCCAAAATGTTTGGGCGGAAGTCCTGCAAGTCCTGCAAAGCTATATCCTGTATGGGCGGAAGTCCTGCATCAAGTCCTGCAGAAGTCCTGCAAGTGCTGTCGGAAGTCCTGCAAAGGGCCGCTAATTGCTGCGAGTAGGTGGGGTGACAGTCGTTCTTGCCCCGCAACCTTAAACCGACAAAAGTGACGTGACGGCCAGTCCGATCGCGAACGACTGGCAAGTGTAGTTCGGTGCAAAGTTTCTCCAGCCCCGGTGAAAAAGTTGTCAGGCTCATCGCAGGTTTTTTAATTTCCTCACAAAAATCTTTATAACTGTCAAACAGATCGCCCGCACAAATCCGTGCGCCGTCCTCGACAATTAGCTCCATCTCAAAGAACGCCGCGAGGCTGTCCATCCGTACCTTCATATCCCACTCAGCGGCCTTGAAGTCTGCAATCTCAGCGTCGCCGATACCTTTAATTGATTGCGCTACTTCAGGGCTAGGCAATGAAAGGGTGATCGCAATCAGCGACGCTATTTCACCGTCAAAGCTGTTTTCCATTTCGGAGTTGCGTAAAGCTTTGGGAATGGGGTTATTGAACTCAACCAGGCACAAACGGCGCTCTAGCCCGGTGGTATTACCCATAAATATTGGGTCATTGCTACAGATGAGTAGCAGCCCGTAAAAGTAAGCGTTAGCAGCGGGGCGGTACACTTCCCGATAGTTCACGCTATCGCCACCTGTCAACCGGAGGATAGAATCAACGCCTACGGGCTTCCGTTCGTCGCCAAACACCACCAATTGCTTGTCGATGATACTGGCTAGTGTTGAGCCGTCTTTCAAGCTTTCGAGACTGCAAGGTTGATTGTTTTCCTTTCCAACAACTTTTTGCATCAGTCGGGCAAAAGTACCCTTGCCGGAACCAGGCACACCAATAAGGTGAACAAACTGTTGCCAACCGTGGAAGCTGAAACGTAAACAGCCGTTGATGATTGCTAGCAGCTTAAATATTTTCTTGGCATCGCCCCTCATCGCCGTCCGCATCCATGTGTTGATATTCGGACAATTTGCCTCTAACGCTTGCAGGACATCGCTTGTGTCGCCTGCTAGCGGTTTGTGTTCAAAAGGGAGGTAAGAGGTAAAGCGGTCTCCCGGTTGGTGTTCGCGTGTTTTGCCGTCGCTACCGTCGAGAACGCAGTTGCTGAAATTGATAAATCGACGGCGGTCAGCCCCTCCCCAGTGTTTTTCTCTCAACAGCTTGGTTAAAAGGTTGAGTACGTCTGTCAGGTAAGCCTCACCGCTGTAAGCGATATTTTTGGCGTCAACCACTGTCATCAATAGAGTTTCAAAGTTGCCTATCTCTACTTTTTCCCAGTGCTTGCCAGAGTAGACCCGCCATTCTTTTTGCTCGTTGTCGTACTTCCACTGATGCCCATATTGTTCGGCCAGTTGTGCTGCGGTTTCGCGTGGTGTAGGTGGCTTTTTAGCCCTTTTATCACCTGTGTCACGCGATTCGACGTTGGCAGGCGAGGCTTTCATCAGGATTGCCCGAAAAGCTTCAATCCCCTTATTGTTGATGAAATCATCCATCCCTTTACCGTCCTCCGACTTCCATTTACCCGTGACTGATAGTACGTCACAGCCATAGCTTTTAAGGACTTTAGTCAGTTTTGCTTCGTGGTAGCGGACGTTCTTTACTGTTTCCGGCTTCGTGTCGGAATCGAACGCAAAAATAAACCCAAAACCCGCTTCAGCTAAGCGTTTTAGCACGGGTACTAAATCGGGTTCACCTTTTGCTTTCGGCGTTAGCCCCATTGTCACCCCTACCAGCCCTACGGTAGGAATGCCGTCCTGACAACCTGTAATGCTCTTTATGCAGCCTTCGGTAATTAGCAGATAAGGTTTGCCGTTAATGGTGAAGCATCGGGTTTTAAGAGCCTCTAAATCAGTCCAAAACGCCTCAATCTCTGGATGCCTAGCAAGGAAAGCGTCATATTCTCCTTTCGGAGTACGGTATTTGGGAAGCTTTCCGTCCTTTGATGGCCACGGCGTGTGGGGCCGTAGTTGCAGTTGCTCAAGATCATCAGAGTAAAAAACTATACAGGGTGATTTAGCCTCATATCCCAGTAGTATCGAGGCTTTCGGGATATCGGCACTGCCACAATTTGCGTATAGCCAGTCGAATTCAAGCTTGCGCTCCTTCCATAAATAATCGCGATCGGCGGCATTGAGTAAAGATTTGTTGCGAGTAGCGGATGCCGATGTATCGAAATATGATATACTATACATAACGTTCTCCAAAGTATTTATACAAGGAGAGTCGCTATCTAGTGTAGAGGGACAGTGTTTTTACCTCAGTTGAGGTAAGTCTCAAAGTTTGCCGCACATTTTTTGCCGCTGGCGACACGATCGAGTTAGAGTAAATCTAGAAATATGTTTTTTGTTTGTCGTGTCCCTCTACCAAAGGTGCGCGACTCTTTTTTTGCCTGCGGGTGCAGGCGGGTTAATCTCTGCTTGACACATTAATCAACCCTGATTGTGATTATAGCCTGTTGGCGGACGCCGGGGAAGGTAAAATGTGATAGCAAAACAGCGGGGATGCGCTTGTTGAACCCCTACAGGCTTCCACAATCTTTTTAGCGCTAAACTGTATATGATTGTATTGAACTAGACCCTACAGGTTTCGCCAAAAGAGTATAAAAGAGTATGTAGATTTATGACTCCTTAGCCGCCGACCTGTAAAAGTGAGTTTTACAAAACAATTGAAACAGTTTTTTTGAATTTTCTTCTGAGGGGTATTGTTGGCAGTGGCAAGTAAATTCGGTCACTACTTCAGTCAGTAAGGCAGTTAGTTCATTCTTGTCACCTTCGGAGAGAAGGTTCTGTCTAAGTAGGTCGGTGCGAAAAAACCGAACTATGTTAAAATAAGTAAAGATAGGAAATACGTCTACCAAGGTAACTCAATATATGGGCGCTAGATTAAGGATATTTCTGACACAAGAGCAAGATCAAACTCTATTAAAATTGAGAACTGCGAATGTTCCCCAAAAAGTCAAAGACCGGGCTCTTGTAGTTAGGTTAAATGCACAGGGCTGGTACGTTGAAAAAATAGCCGCTCATTTTAACTGGGCCAGACAAACAGTGAGAGAGGTTTTACATAAATGGCAAAAACTAGGAATAGAAGGTTTTTGGGAGTTACCAGGCCGAGGAGGAAAACCGAAGTGGAAAGAAGCAGACATAGAGTTTGTAACAGAATGCCTCAAAAATGAACCACGTACATACAATAGTGTTCAATTAGCTCACAAATTAGAACAAGAGCGTTCTATTAAACTAAGCCCCGATCGATTAAGACGAATCCTAAAAAAAAAGGGTTTATTTGGAAACGAGCGAGAAAGAGCCACAAAGGAAAACAAGAAATCATAACACGGCAAATCAAACAAGCCGACCTAGATATGCTGGAATGGTCTGCTGCTGCGGGAGATATTGATTTAAAATATTTAGATGAATCAGGATTTTGTGCCTGGAGCGAGGCCGGTTACAGTTATTACAAACGAGGCGAGCAAAAACGACTCGAACAAACATTACGGCGTGGTCGGAGATTAAGTATTGTAGGACTTCTCCAACCTGAGATCAGCTTTGTTTACGGTTTAGTAATTGGGGGTGTCGATCGAAAAGCTTATA